>CABTWP010000035.1 GCA_902488525.1 uncultured Collinsella sp. | reverse complement strand
TGCTCTTGCAGAGAGACGACCTTATCAAAAAGAGGCGCTAGCGTGGCGCCACGAAAGAATGATCGACATCGCTGAATGGAGTTAGCAAGGCAGCATTGCCCCGCCAACTCCCCTACCGTCCGCGCAGGGCCTTGAGCTTGGCCAAGGCCTCGGGGCTCAAGCGGCTGCCCAGGGTCATCTTGATCTGCGGGGCCTCCTCGGCCTCGTGAACGTCGTTGTCAATCTGCTTGATCTCGTCCACCAGCATGCGGCTCGAGATACGCGTGACACCCTTGCCCATGACGACGGCTTGAATTGTGCCGTCACTCGACACCACGGAGCACGCGCGGCCCTCCTCACGTGCCTCGATGCAGAGCTTCTGCACCACGGTATCGGCAGAGACGCCCGTCGGCGAAAACTCGATGCGCACGCCGCGAGCCGGCAGGTTGGGGCGCTCGCTGGAGATATTGCCCGCGCCGTCGAACACGATCACGGCCTCGTAGCGGCCCTGGGCAAAGGCGGCGACGTCGTTGATGAGGGCGGTGCGCGCCATATCGTGAACGTCGCTGGAATACGGATCGTCGGAATGGTCGTATACGAGCTTTTCGTAGCGCGGCGTGCAGTGGATCACGTTGTAACCGTCGACCACCAGCAGCTCGGGCTTATTGGAATGCACCGTCGAGACCGGATCGGCGATGGCCTGCGCAAACGCATTGCCGCCCACACCATAGGTCGCGGCCGAAACAATCGGCTTGGCCGAGCCTTCGCCAAAACGCTTGGCCTTGGACTTGGCGCGGTTCTTCTTGGACATGCGCTACTCCTCCCCCATGAGCTCGCCGGCGTTGCGACGTAACCACTCAAAGCATAGCGCCGTCGTTGCCTGGGCAACGTTGAGGCTCTCGGTCATGCCGCGCTGGGGAAGCTTGGTCAAAAAGTCGCATTTCTCGAGCACCAGGCGCGAGATGCCGTCGCCCTCGGAGCCCATGACGAGAGCCACACGGCCCTCGAAGGGAGCATCCCAGCAACTGCCTTCGGCGTGCTCGGAGGCACCGCCCACCCAAAAGCCAGCGGCCTTGAGGTCGTCGAGTGCACGGGCGATATTTGGAACCTGCGCGATAGGCAGATGCATGACGGCGCCGGCTGAGGTCTTGTAGCTGCCCACGGTCACGCCGGCGGCACGCTTGTTGGCGATGACGACGCCGGCCGCGCCCACAACCTCGGCGGAGCGCACGATGGCGCCAAAGTTGCCGTCGTCGGTCACATGGTCGAGCACGATGACGAGCGCCGGACCGTCGCCCGCGCGGTCGAGGATATCAGCGACATCGGCATAGGGGAAGTTGCCCACCTCGAGCGCAATGCCCTGGTGAGCGCCATGGCTCGACAGCGCATCGAGCTGCGCGCGCGGCACATACTTAATGCGGACGCCCGCGGCGTTGAGGTCATCGACCAGACGAGACAGGGCGGCATCGCGCTCGCCGCCCTCGGCGATGAGCGCGCACTTGACGGGAAAGCCGGTACGCAGCGCCTCGGCGGCAGCACGGCGGCCTTCGATAAACTCGCCCTTGGAGACCTGAACGTTGTCACGGTTGCGATCTCGCTGCGGACGCGCAGCCTGGGCTTGGGAGCGCTCGCGCTGGCCCTTGGGAGCGGCAGCGCGGTCGTTGCGGCGAATCGGACGCGAGCCAGAAGCGGCCTGCTTGCCGCCACGAGGCGCACGCTTGCGATTGTCGGCCATAAAGCGACCTCCTAAATACAACTATCAAACGAAACAAATAGACCGACCGCCCGAGGTGCGGCAGATTGCCTTGAAAGAGGAGGGCATAGACCTTGAGGTCATGCCCGACGATTGAAAGGCAAGGTGCCGTGGCTCGGGCGGTCGGTACGGGTTTTCCAAGTGCCCGAGATTGCCGTGAAAGAGGAGCGACGCGTACTTGAGTACGCGAGCGACGGTTTGAACGGCAAGGTCGGGTGCTTGGGAAACCCGCGGGGATTAGAGAGATTTGATACGGGTGCCGGCGGCGGTATCCTCAATGGTGAGGCCCAGATCCTTGAGCTGGTCGCGGATGGCGTCGGCCAGATCCCAGTTCTTGGCGGCGCGGGCCTCGGCGCGGGCCTCGAGAATCTTGGCAGCGGCCTCGTCCACGTCGTCACCCGTGTAGGCGACCAGGCCGGCGGCAACGCCTAGCAGACCCAGCGGCAGCTCGACCTTGGGCTCGGGAAGCTCAACACCAAACGTATCGAGCAGCTCGGCCAGCGTGTCGGCGGCGGCAAGCGCGGCGGCCTTGTCGGCAGCGTCGCCCGCCTGCTCCAGGTACTGGTTGCACTCGGTCACAAAGCCAAAGACAGCACCCATGGCACCAGCGGTGTTAAAGTCGTCGTCCATGCACTCCTTAAAGGCGGCACGGGTCTCGGCGGCCTTGGCGGCAAACGCCTCGGCGGCAGCCTCATCGGCGTCGGCCGTCGCATGGTTCGCGGCCCAACGCAGGTTCTCGACCGTACCGGCAATACGCGTGAGCGAATTCTCGGCACCCTCCAGGCGCTCCCAGGAGAAGTCGAGCGGCGAGCGATAGCTCGTCTGCAGCATCAGCAGGCGCAGGGCCGCGGCAGAGTGCTGCTCGAGCACCTCGGCCAGCGTAAAGAAGTTTCCGAGCGACTTGGACATCTTCTCGCCGTCGACCAGTAGCATGCCCGTGTGCATCCAGGTGTTGGAGAAGCCCTGGTGCCAAGCGCAGGTGGCCTGGGCGCACTCGTTCTCGTGATGCGGGAAGGCAAGGTCGGAGCCGCCGCCGTGGATGTCGATCGGGGTGCCCAGGTAGCGGTGCACCATGGCGGCGCACTCGGTGTGCCAACCGGGACGCCCCTCGCCCCAGGGGCTCGGCCAGCTGGGCTCGCCGGGCTTGGCGGCCTTCCACAGGGCAAAGTCGAGCGGGTCGTTCTTGTCCTCGTTCTCCTCGATGCGCGCGCCAACCATAAGGTCGTCGATGTTGCGGCCCGAGACCTGACCATAGTTGGGATCGCTGCGCACGGCAAAGTACACATCGCCGTTATCGGCGGCGTAGGCGTGGCCCTGCTCGATGAGCGTCTTGATCATGGCGATCATGGGGCCGATCTCCTTGGTGGCGCGAGGACGCACATCGGGATCGAGCACGTTGGCGGCGCGCATGACGCCGATGAACTTGTCGGAGAACTCCGTCGCGACCTCGGCGGCAGTGCGGCCCTGCTCGTTGGCGCGCTTGATGATCTTGTCATCGACATCGGTGAGGTTCTGGGCGAACGTGACCTCGTAGCCGCTCGCGATGAGCCAGCGACGAATCACGTCAAAGCTGATGAACGTGCGGGCATTGCCGATGTGGATGTTGTCGTAGACCGTGGGGCCGCACACGTACATGCGGACCTTGCCGGACTCGATGGGCTGGAACTCTTCCTTTTTATGGGTAGCGCTGTTGTAGATACGCATTCGTTACTCCTTAACGGTTTTCTGTAGCAGGCAGACGGCCCAGGCGCCGATTCCCTCGCCCTGGCCTTCCCAACCGAGCTTTTCGGTCGTAGTGGCGGCGACGCCCACGTTTCCGACGTCAACGCCCAGGGCATGGGCAAGGTTGGCGCGCATGGCATCGCGGTGCGGGGTGATCTTGGGTTGCTGACAGGCAATGGTGCAATCGGCATCGACAAACTCGAAGCCCAGCTCGCGCGCATAGCCCATCACGCGAGCGAGCAGCACCATCGAATCAGCACCCTCATAGGCGGGGTCGGTATCGGGGAATAGCTTGCCGATGTCTCCCCCGCGGCAGGCGCCCAGAATGGCGTCGGCCAAGGCGTGCGCGAGCACATCGGCATCCGAGTGGCCCAGCAGGCCACGCTCGTAGGGAATATCGACACCGCCGATGATACATCGACGCCCCTCCACCAGACGGTGAACGTCGTAGCCATGGCCAATGCGCAGGTTACTGAACATGGGGAAGGTCCTCTCCCTCGGCCATGCGGCCAAGCAGAATCGCGGTTACGGGACGCAAGTCCTCGGGCACCGTCACCTTAAGGTTGTCGCGCGGGCTCTGGACGCAGCGGACGCGTCCGCCCATGCGCTCGACCAACGACGAATCATCGGTACCGATAAAGCCCTCGGCAATAGCAGCGGCGTGAGCGCGCTTCATAGCATCGACGCTAAAGATCTGCGGCGTCTGCGCGGCCCAATAGAGCTCGCGCGGCGGCGTCTCGACGATGTTGTCGCCATCGACGATCTTGAGCGTGTCGATCGCGGGCTGACCGCACACGACACCGTCGAGCGAGCGGTCGCTCACAAGCACGTCGATAGCGTGGTCGATGGCCTCGGTCGTAATGAGCGGACGAGCGCCATCGTGAATGGCGACGTATTCAAAGCCCGCCGGAACCGCATGCACGCCGGCACGGGTGGAATCCTGACGGGTATCGCCGGCATCGGCAAAGCTGATGGGCGTGTCGTAGTCAAACGGGTCGATGGCCAGGCGGCGCATCTCGGCACGGCGCTCGGCAGGACACACCACCACAATGTGGCCGACCTTGTCGCTACGATCGAACGCGCGGATGGACCAGCTCATGAGCGGACGGCCCGCCACGTTAACGAGCTGCTTGCCGCCGGGATTTCCAAAGCGCTGGCCGCTGCCGCCGGCAACGACCACGGCGCATACGGGCGCCATTATGCGTTCCCCTGTTTGGTGCCCTTCATGCGGTACAGGGAGTCCGCAAGAATGGCAGGGTTGTTAACGCCAAAGTCGCCCAGGCGCTCCGGATCCTCGCTGATGTCATCCATGAGCTCCTGCAGCGAGCCGTACTCGTCGACGATCTTCTCGGCCACGCCGTCGCGCACGACGGACACGCGCGAAAGCGTGCGCAGGCCCAGCGGCGTCATGACGGAGTCCTCGTCCAGGTCGTCATAGCCCAGAACCGCCGCCACATGCTGCGGGTCGGACAGGTCCTTAGGCGTCATGCGGCTCAGCTCGGCGCGAATCTTCTCGGCGTTTGCCTCGGAGGAATCGCTTGCGTAGTCGCGGATCATCAAGTCGTATTCGGTATCCATGCTGGAGCCCGCGAGCTGCTCGAGCTGCATCTGCACGAGCTTGCCCTGGTTACCCAGCTTGACGATGCAATCCTTAAGCTCGGTCTTTGCCTGTTGCATGATCTCGAAACTCGAGAAGATGCCGGTGATGTCGGCGAGCGTGACGTAGTCGTCGAGCTCAAGGGCCGTCAGGCGCAGTAGGGAGCGATCGAGCGACTGACGGGTAGTCTGGAGCGTGGCGACGAGCTGGTTGACCGAGCTCATGATGGTGGTGACGGGCTGGATCTCGTAGCTCTTGCCGTGGACGTACACGTTGACGACGGCACGACGAGCCGAAACCGAGATCACGATGGCGTCGGTGAGCACCGACATGCGAGCGGCAGTACGGTGACGCATGCCCGTCTCACTCGTGGCGAGCGAGGGATCGGGATTGAGGTGGAAGTTGGCGCGCAGGATCTGGGTGAGGTCACCATCGATAACGATGGCGCCGTCCATCTTGGAAAGCTCGAACAGGCGGTTCGAGGTAAACGAAATGTTGAGCGGGAAGCCGTCGTTACCGGCAGCGAGCACGTTTTCAGTGTCGCCGACGCAGATAAGGGCACCCAGGTGACCGGCAATGATCATGTCGAGGGCGGTGCGGATCGGCTGGCCAGGTGCCGTCAGGCGAATGGCCTGTTCCATACGCTTTTGCAGCTCGTTCTTATCCAAGGCATCGCTCCCATCGTATACGCTCCATAAACGTCAATAAGTTTCTCACGGTTTGCCCCTGTGACGCCCGCAAAATCCGATGCTTACAGAATGAGCGAACACAGCTGAGAGCCCCAATCCAAATGAGCTGCTTATGTGGTAGCATCGGGATTCGCATAAATGAGGGAGTAGTCGCGTGATCGGGTTCGCCTCCGGTGGCGCGGCAAGTCAACACACTGGCCGATGCGACCTGGCTTGCCTTAATGAACGAGACTCGTGGCTGTGCGCGCAACGCGTACGCCACGAGTCTTTTTTGTTACTCCCCCAAGAGGTACACGCGGGCCCGCCCGCAGAGAGGGAGCCAGACTATGGGACTCGCAGAGCTCGTGTTGCTCGCCGTTGGCCTTTCGATGGACGCCTTTGCCGTATCCATCTGCAAGGGCCTTGGCATGAAGAAGATCAACCTTAAGGTCGCCGTAGTGCTCGGCCTGTTCTTTGGCGGCTTCCAGGCAGGCATGCCCGTGATCGGATGGGCGCTTGGCAGTCAATTCATGAGCATCATCGGCCCCATCGACCATTGGATCGCCTTTATCCTGCTCGCCTTTATCGGCGGCAAAATGTTGTGGGAGGCCTTTACCGAAGACGAGGATGAAGGCGACGGCAAGGATGCCGAAAAGATTGACCTGGGCGAGTACCTGATCCTCGCCATCGCCACCTCGATTGACGCCCTGGCCGTGGGTATCTCGTTCGCCGCGCTTTCCGTCGACATCGTTCCCGCCGTGTCGCTCATAGGCATCACGACCTTCATCTTCTCCGTTGCCGGCGTGGCGATTGGCCGCATCTTTGGCGCGCGCTACGAAAAGCCCGCCACCATCGTGGGCGGCGTTGTGCTCATCCTCATCGGCCTCAAGATTTTGCTGGAGCACCTAGGGATTTTAGTGCTGTAAAACACCCTTCAAAACTAAACGTCCGTATAAGGCCTCATGCAGAGTTTTGCATGAGGCCTTTTCATGCAGACTTTTGCATGTCATACTAGGATGCAAAAGCCTGCACGTTAGGAGATAGCCGTGGATATCCTTCCCATCACCACACCACGCCAAGCTGGCATCTACGTGCGCCAGGCACGCGAGACTCAGGGTCTCACCCGTGCCACCCTCGCCAAAAAGGCCGGTGTTTCGGAGCGCCTGCTTGCATCGCTCGAGCTAGGAGACGCCACCGGCATTCGACTCGACAAGCTGCTGGCGATTTTCGACGCTCTTGAACTGGCGCTCGCAGCACAAGGGGATATAGGCGAAACGAAAAATGAGCACCCAGTCGACGCCCCGCATGCTGATCAACCTTGCAGCACCTCCAGACGCCATCACGCTCAACGTCTTCATCATCGCAACCGTCGCAGCACAACCATTCCGGCTCTTGCAGATACCCCCCTTACGTCCGAGCTCTACGACAGGGCCTTCGCCGATTTCGCCATGTCCAATCTCGGAGTCTCGATTGCCGCAAACGCATCTAGCCAAACCATGCCCGAAGGGAAATAGCCAATGGCCAGAACATCACTTCGGACCATTATTTGCGGCGTGCCTGCTGGAACGCTCGCGCAAGATGAGAACGGTCTTATCAGCTTTACCTACGATCATGACTATGACGGGCCAGCCCTATCGACCAACATACCCGTATCGAATCGCACATACGGACAACAGGTCATGAATCCGTACCTGTTTGGCCTTCTACCCGACAGCGAGGACCAACGAAAAGCGATTGCCGCCGAATTCGACGTTAGGCCCAACAATCCCGTTGCGTTGCTCAGCCATATCGGACTCGACTGTCCGGGCGGAGTGCAGTTTTGTGCCGAAGAAGATGCCGACGCCGTCCTGCATCGCGCTGGCGAATACCGCCCTATAGACGACCACGAAATTGCTCTTCGTCTCAAGTCGATCAGAGATGACCGCGATGCATCGTGGATGGGTCTAGATGAAAGTTGGTCACTTGGAGGCAACCAGGGCAAGTTCGCGCTCGCGTTCATAAACGACCGCTGGTGCGAATGCATGGGCTCCTCGCCCACGACGCATATTTTCAAAAATGGCGTTATCGGATTTAAACTCGAGGCTCTCAATGAGTTTGTCTGCATGAAAAGCGCCCAGCGCGCCGGCATCGCAACGGCAAACGTCGAATATCGTATGTTTGAGGACGAACCTGCCCTCATTGTTGAGCGCTATGACCGCGTGAAAGTCAAAGACGGAACGATCAGGCGCCTACATCAAGAAGACCTCTGTCAGGCACTTGGGGTGATGCCCGCCCAAAAGTACACGGCAGACGGCGGCCCGACCACACGCGACATTCAAGAGCTCCTCGTAAATACGAGCCACCATCGACTTAACCTGTATCTGTTTACGCAGATACTTTTCTTTAACGCCATCATCGGCGCACCGGATGCGCACGCGAAAAACTATTCCCTGCTCCTTGGAAACGACGGCGCAGCCATGATGGCTCGAATGTACGATGTCGCGTCGGGTTTGGCGTATGAGCGCATGCGCCGCCGGGCGCGCCTTGCCATGAGCGTTGGCGGCGAAAATCGTGTGGGGTGCATCGGTCCAGGCGCTATCCGCCGATACCACGGTATGGGCGACCCCACGCTGGAGGCGACGCTCACCGATGCCGGGCTATCCGAGAAGTTTTGCTTTGCGACCATGATGGACCTCGCCTACGAGGTACCCATTTGCATGGAAGAGGTCATGGACGAATACGCCGACCTGCCCGGCATGGCGGACCTGCGCGAGCATATGCTCGGCCCCGTCCGCGAAAACTGCCAGCGCGCCCTCGACCTCATCAGGGCAGAAATGGACTAGGTGGCCGTAATTTCGCAATTATCAAACAAAAGAGAGGGGGCACCCGTCGCAAAAGACCGGGTGCCCCCTCTCATAATGTCATTTGCAATCCGCTAGCACGTGACTCGGACTGCTGCTAGCGCAACCTTTACGCAGCGAGGCGCTTGAGGACGTCGATGAGCAGCTCGTAGAAGCGCTCGGCAGAAGCAAGCTCCATGCTCTCGTCCGGAGTGTGGACATCGGAGAGCGTCGGGCCCACGGCGATGGCGTCCAGGCCGTGCAGGGCCTCGGCAAACAGGCCGCACTCAAGGCCGGCGTGAATGGACTCGATGCGCAGCTCGGAGCCAAAGAGCTCGCGATAGCTCTCGACAAAGACGTCGCGGACCGGCGAATGCTCGGCATAGCTCCAGCCGGGATACTCGAACTCAAACTTGGCGTCGAAGCCCAGGACATCGGCAAGCGTCTGCAGGCGGTCCTTGAACTCGTTCTGCAGCGAGGTGATCGAGGAGCGCGGGGACAGCATGATCTTGACCTCGTCGTCAGAAGTGGCAACCACACCGATGTTGGAGGAAACCTCGACAGAACCGTCGGTGGCGACGTTGCGGCGAATCACGCCGTTAGGGGCAAGACGCAGGGCGCGGATGAGGGCAAGCGCGGACTTCTGGTCCATGGCCTCGACCTCGGCGTCATCGGCAATCTCGACGGTGCAAGTAAAGCCGGGGTCGAAGACCTCGAGCTCGGCAGTGACGTCGGCGATGATGCCCTTTGCAATCTGGGCCGCGGCCTCGGCGGCAGCGTGGTCGGCGTAGACCAGAACAGCCTTGCACTCACGGTTAATGGCGTTGTCCTTAGTGCCGCCGTTAAAGCTGACGATGGCGGGCTCGCCAGCGACCATCAGGCGGTCGATGATGCGGGCCATGATGAGGTTGCCGTTGCCGCGCTCCAGGTTGATATCGCTGCCGGAGTGGCCGCCCAGCAGGCCGGAGATGTCGAGCGTGAGGGTGCTACCGGTCTTGTGCTCGCGCGCGATCGGGCAGGTGTAGGTAACGACGACGCCGCCGGCACAGCTGACGGTGGCAACGCCCTCTTCCTCGGAGTCAAGGTTAATCATGGTACGGGCGCTAATCTGGGACTTGTCGAGCGTCTCGGCGCCAACCAGGCCAGTCTCCTCGTCGGTGGTGAATACGCACTCGAGGGCGGGGTGAACGATCGAATCGTCATCGAGAACAGTGAGCATCAGAGCGACGGCAATACCGTTGTCGGCGCCCAGAGTGGTACCGTTAGCGGTGAGGACGCCGTCCTTGACGACCAGGTCGATACCATCAGTCGTAAAGTCGTGCTCAACGGAGCCCAGCTTGTCGCACACCATGTCGATGTGGCCCTGCAGCATCACGGTCGGGGCATTCTCGGCGCCGGCAGATGCGGGCTTGCGAATGATGACGTTGTAGACCTCGTCCTGATACACATCGAGACCGCGCTCCTTGGCAAACGCGACCAGGAAATCGCTGATGCCCTTCTCGTTGCCAGACCCACGGGGGATCGCGCTGACCTCCTCAAAGAAATGGAACAGCTGGGCGGGCTCGTAGCCGGTAATCTTGTAGTCCATGGTGCCTCCTTGGCGCAACTGGTTAGACAGTAAGACATGCGACTTGTATATTCCCAGACTTTGCGTGCATAAACCAGTCGAAAACGCCGAGCGCCCTCGCATCATCGGCTAACGGTGGACCGTATAGCGCAACGGTCACAACTTCCGCAGCTCTACAAATCGAGGCGCCCTTTCCGGAGCGCCTCGATTGCGTGTATCAAATTGTCGCCACGCCCTACAGCGCGCCGGAACCGGCTTGCATCATGCCGCCGGGGCCCGAGGTCACGCCGCCGCTCACGGGCGAGGCGTTGCCGGCGTGCGGTGCCACCGGGACGGTATCGCCACCGAGTGTGCCCGCCGGACGCGGTGCCGGGATCTCGCCCGTGCCGTGGCTAAAGACAAACTTGCCATCGGCCACGTCGCACAGGACGGTATCGCCCTCGCCCCACTCGCCGGCCAGAAGCTCCTCGGACAGCGGGTCCTCGATGAGCTTTTGAATGGCGCGGCGCAGCGGACGCGCACCGTTGGTGAGGTCGGTGCCCTCGGCCACGATCTTGTCATAGGCCGCATCGGTGAGCTTGATGTTCATGCCGTTGGCAATCAGGCGCTGACGCAGGTCGTCCACCAGCAGGTGCGCGATCTTGGTCAGGTTCTCGCCCGAAAGCTTCTGGAACACCACAATGTCGTCGATACGGTTGAGCAGCTCGGGGCGGAACAGGCGCTTGAGCTCGCCCATCGCACGGCCCTTGATCTCACTCGAGGTGAGGCCCTGCTCGCCGGTGGTGCAAAAGCCAACGCTCGCATCCTGCGCGATCTCGCGGGCGCCCACGTTGGACGTCATGATGATCACGGTATTGCGGAAGTCGACCGTCTTGCCCTGGCTATCAGTCAGGCGACCCTCCTCCAGCACCTGCAACAAAATGTTGAAGATGTCGGGGTGCGCCTTCTCGATCTCGTCGAACAGCACGACCGAGTACGGGTGACGACGAACGGCCTTGGTAAGCTGACCGCCCTCGTCGTGGCCCACGTAACCCGGAGGGCTACCGATAAGCTTGGAGACCTCGAACTCGCTGCCGAACTCCGACATGTCGAAGCTGATGAGCGCGTCCTTACTGCCAAAGAGGTACTCGGCGAGCGTCTTGGCGAGCTCGGTCTTGCCTGTGCCGGTGGGACCAAGGAAGATAAAGCTACCACCGGGACGACGCGGGTCCTTGAGCGGCGAGCGGCTGCGGCGCACGGCCTTGGCGACGGCCTCGACGGCCTCGTCCTGGCCGATAATGCGGGTCTTGAGCACGCTTTCGGTCTGCAGCAGGCGACGGCTCTCGCTCTCGGTGAGCGAGGAAACCGGCACGCCAGAGGTCACGGACACGATGTCGGCAATCTGACTCACGTCGATGGTGAGCGGGCTGGCGTCGAGCTCGGCGGTCCAGGCGGCCTTGGCCTCGGCGAGCTCAATCTCGGCGGCCTTCTGCTGCTCGGTGATCTCGGCGGCCTTGTTCATGTCGTCGCTCTCGGTGGCCTCCTGCGCGGCGGCCTTGAGCTCCTCTATGCGATGCTCGGCCTCGCGCACCGGCTCGGGCGCACGATTCGCGGCGATGCGAGCGCGGGCACCGGCCTCGTCGATGAGGTCGATGGCCTTATCGGGCAGGAAGCGATCCTGGATGTAGCGGTTGGAAAGGTTCGCGGCAGCCTCGATAGCGCCCTGCGTGTAGCGCACATGGTGGTGCTCCTCGTAGCGCGGCTTAAGCGCGGTCAGGATCTTGACGGTGTCCTCGACGCTCGGCTCCTCGACACCGATAGTCTGGAAGCGACGCTCGAAGGCTGGGTCTTTGGTGAGGTACTTGCGGAATTCCTCGGCCGTGGTGGCGCCAATAATCTGGAAGGCACCGCGTGCAAGCACGGGCTTGAGCATGGAGCTCGCGTCGATGGAGCCCTCGGCAGAACCGGCACCGATGATGGTGTGCATCTCGTCAATAAACAGGATGACGTCGTCAGCCTCGGTGGCCTCCTGGATCACGTTCTTGAGGCGCTCCTCAAACTCACCGCGATACTTGGCGCCCGCAACGAGGCCCGGCAGGTCGAGCGTCCAGATGTTCTGGTTCATGAGGTTCTCGGGCACGTTGCCGGCAGCGATCTGCTGCGCCAGGCCCTCGACGATGGCCGTTTTGCCAACGCCGGGATCGCCCAGGATAAGCGGGTTGTTCTTGGTGCGGCGCGAAAGGATCTCCATCATGCGCTGGACTTCCTTTTCGCGGCCAATCACGGGATCGAGCTCGCCGTCGCGCGCCTTTTGAGTGAGGTTGGTGGCGAACTGCTTGAGCGTGTCGGTGCCGCTCCCCTTTTGCTGAGAGGCATCCGAGCCGCTAAAGAACGGCAGGCCCGCACCGGGACGACCAGCACCGGCGCCGGCGAGCGGACGCTTCTTGTCCTGGTCCTTGGCGGTGAGTTTCTCGATAGCCTTTTTGATGGAGGCGGACGACACACCCAGGCGCATGAGGATGTCCATGGCCATGCCGTTGCCCTCTTCGACGATACCGATGAGCAGGTGCTCGGTCGACACGTAGGTCTGGTTGTTCTCACGCGCCACGCGGAATGAACGCTCCATCACGCTAATGACGAGCGGCGTAAAGGCGAGCTTGGCCGCCTCGGTCTCCTCACTGGGCTCGGGAACCGTGGTCTGGACCTCTTTGAGGGTGTCCATGATGTCGTCGTAGGAGATATCGAGCGAGCGCAGCGCCTCGGCGGCAATGCCCTCGTCCTCCTTGGCAAGCGCGAGCAGCAGATGCTCGGTGCCCACCTTATTTGAATGAAGATCGAGCGCCTCTTGCTTGGCCATGGACATGACCTTACGCGCGCGATCGGTAAAACGGTCTAACATGCTAGTTCCTCTTAGACGAGCTAGTTTTTTCAAACGCAAAGCGCCGCCCCGCGGCAGCGCTTTGGTCTCTTTACCCATATGGAGTATATGTTAACAGCTGGAGGAATATCTATAAACCCGGCTCACATGAATGCAGGTTATGACCGCATCGCGGGACTCACCGCGCGATGCGCGACGGGCGCCCCGCAAGAGAAACCCTAGACGTCTTTCACCACGTCGGGACTCGTCGCACGCGATGCGCGATAGGCATCGGCCTCCTTGGAGACGCGTTCGAGCAGCTCGGATGTATCGACGCCCTCGACTTGCGCGACCGTTTCCACCGTCTGCATGGCGACCGCCCTCAGGTACGCGCACGCGCTGTCCCCCGGCTGCTCGAGGTCTATCTCCTCGCCGCCCTCCCGGGCAAAGCCGACCGCCATCACAAAGCCCATGATGCCCGAGACCAGAAAGCCCACCGCAAAGCTCGAATCTGCCTTGAGCTCTTCTCCGTCGGGGTGGACGATCTCTCTCACGCGGTCGATGATGATCGTATGGATGCCCTGCACGACCTGCTCGGCGGCACCCGCCCTCATGGTGATGACGATGCGCCGCAGCAGGCAGCGGACGTCGCGCCGGTCGAACGCCGAAAGGTCGCCCTCGCTCGAAAAATGCCAGAGGGCATCGGTGATGAGCTCGTTATCCTGCAGCAGCTGGGCTATGGCGATGGCGACGAGTTCATCGAAATCGTGAAAATAGTAGTAAAACGTTCCGCGATTGCACTGGGCGGCGCGGGTCACCTCGCCAACCGACAGCTCGAAGATGCTGTTGTTCTCGATGAGCTCCCAAAACGCCTCGATGATACGGGTGCGTGCATCGGGCGCATCGGCGTCCTTACGCGGTCTCGCCATGCGCCTCACCGCACCCCTGCGCCTTGGCGTTCATGATGAGCATCTGAAGACGGTTCTCCACGTTGGCGAAGCTCACGTCGGGATCGTAGTCGAGCGGCAGGAACTGCGCCGTGGGATACTGCTCCTTGAGCGCATGGATGAGCCCGCGCCCCACGACATGGTTGGGCAGACACCCGAACGGCTGCAGGATCACGAAGTTGCGGCAGCCGCGCTTGGCGTGCTCGAGAATCTCCGCCGGAATCAGCACGCCCTCGCCCGCATCGAACGTATGGTGCAGGATCTTATCGCTCGCGCGCACGAGCTCGGGCATGCGCGTCGGCGGCTCGTAGAGCGGGCTCGCCGCGCCCAGGCGGTCGCAACGGTCGTGCGCGAGCTCGAACAGGTTGTCCGCCGTGGCGTACCAGGCCTTTTCGGGCAGCGACAGGTCGACGTGGAACTCGCGCGACTGCGCATGCTTGTAGAAATAGGTCTTGCGGATCACGTCGGTCATGCGCGCCTCGATGACCTCGAGCCCGTTGTCCTCGAGGTAGCGCTCGATCTCGTGGTTGGCGCCGAGATGGAAATTGAGCAGGTACTCGCCCACGATGAGAACGGTCGGATGCGGGTTCGAGCGGTCGTACGGAACGGCGTCCATGATCGCAAGCGCGCGTTTGAAGCCCGTCGCCTGGCCTCTCAGCCCGGAGCGCTCCATGCCCTCGATAACCTCATCGAGCGCGCGGTCGAACGCAGCGTCCGCCGCGCCCTTCTCGAGCTCGTAGGGACGGATGCGCCTAAGCATGGCCTCGAGGGCATCGATCATGGGAAGACCGTAGGCGATCTGGATGCTCGGGCCAAGGCCGAGCTTGAAGCCCGGATGCGCATTGTGGGCATCGACGTCGTCGTTGGTGAGCACCGGGACATAGTCGTATCCCGCGTCGTCGAGCGCGCGGCGCAGCAGGGGCATGTAGTGCGTCAGGCGGCAGTCGCCGATATACTTGCCAGTCACCACGGCGACGTCGTGCGGGTCGTACTTACCGCTCTCGAGTGCCGCGAGCGCCTCGCCGATCACGATTTGCGCGGGGAAGCAGATGTCGTTGTGCACATAGCGTTTGCCCAGGCGGATGGCATCCTCGCGCCCGATATCAAGGGCCTCGGCGCGCACGCCCTGATTGCGCATCGCCGCGGTCATGAGCCTGCAGAACGCATGGGAGGTGTTGGGGACCAGCGCGATCTTGTCGTGCCGGTCGCGCTTGGTGTACTTGACCTTATACGGGTCGTCGAGCGGATGGACCGCGTGCACCCGGGCGCCCTCGGCACGCTCCTCCGCGCGACGACGGTTGACCGACTCGATAAACGAACGCACGCGAATGCCCATGGGACCGGCGACGTCGCTCTCATCGAGCTTGATCATCATCGGAACCTTGGAGCCCATCTCGCCCATCATGCGCGCGATCTCGTCGGTGAGATACGCATCGTGGCCGCAGCCGAAGCTGCCCATCTGCACGAGCTCGAGCTCGGGCGTCGATGCGACGATGACCGCGCACGACAGCATGCGCGCATGGTAGTTGTTCACGATGTCGATGCGGCTGTTGGAAAGATCGACGTTGCAGACCCCCGGCACCGCATCGGGCGTCAGCACGGGGATGCCGCGCTCAGAGAAGAGCTTGGGCAGCCCGTGGTTGACCAGCGGGTCGTTGTGGTACGGGCGCGAAGCGATCACCACCGCGTAGCCGCCGTCCTCGCGCACGTTCTCGAGCACCTGCCTGCCGCGCAGCTGCAGCTGGTTCTCAAACGTCTCCTGCGCGCGGTCCGCCTGCTCGGTCGCCTTGGCAACCAGGTCGGCATCGATATCGAAGGTCTCCTTGCACCACGCCTTGAGCTGGCGGTTTCGGTCGCCCTCGTCGTACCAGTGGAACAGCGGCGTATCGAACGGAACGCCGAAACGCTCCTCCGGGTTATCGGAATTGCGCATCACGTAGGGGTATCCCTTTACGACGGCGCACATCCACTCGCTGGTAGAGGCGGTGTTTTCGGTGGGCACCGTCGTGATGATGGGCATGAAGATGCGGTCGACGCCGGCGTCGACGAGATTGCGGATGTGCCCGTGGACGAGCTTGGCCGGGAAGCACACGGTGTCGGATGTGACGTGCGCCAGACCGCGCTCGTACATCGCCTTGGTGCTGCGTCCCGAGACGCGCACCTTAAAGCCGAGCGTGCTGAAGAACGTCGACCAGAACGGCATGGTGTCCCAGAACTCGAGCACACGGGGAATGCCGATCGTGACATCGCGCCCCCCGCTGACGGGAACCGTGGGGTACGACTCGAACAGCAGCTTCTCGCGGTCGACAAAGAGATTGGGGGCAGCCGCGGTCCGGTCGCGCCCCGTGCCGGGTGCCTGTGCCTCGCAAGCACCCTGCGGACGCAGCTCCTCCGCCGCGGGAACCTCGCGCACGAGCTCATCCCATGAGATGGCGCCGCCGCGCGGGCAGCGATTGCCCGTGACGTAAAGCGAGCCGTCGCCAAATGCCACGACCGCGCGCTGGCAGCGGTTGTTGCACCGACGGCAGGTAACGCCGCCGAACTCGCGATGCTCGAAGCGCTCCACGGCATCGAGCCCGATAAACGACGTGCCGGCGTCGCCCTTGCGGCATTCCTCGCGCGCGAGCAGGGCGATACCGATAGCGCCCATCAGCCCCGGGTGGGGCGCACGCGTGACGGGTTTGCCCAGATACTGCTCGAATGCGCGCAGCACCGCGTCGTTTCGGAACGTGCCGCCCTGGACAACGACTTTGTCGCCCAGACGGTTGAGATTTGAAACGCGAATGACCTTGGTGAACACGTTCTCGATAATCGAACGGCAGAGACCGGCCATGATGTCGCCCGGACCCTTACCGCGCCGCTGCTCGGAAACGACGCTGCTGTTCATGAACACCGTGCAGCGGCTGCCGAGAACGGCGGGGGCTTTGGACGAAAATGCCTCGGTCGCGATATCCTCAACGGCTATTCCGAGGTTTTTGGCAAAACCCTCGAGGAACGAGCCGCAGCCCGCAGAGCACGCCTCGTTGACGACGATATCGGTCAGCACGCCGTGGTTGAGCCAGATGGCCTTCATATCCTGTCCGCCGATGTCGAGCACGAAGGTCGCATCGGGAACGCATGCGCACGCGGCGCGGGCGTGCGCGACCGTCTCGACCGTATGGTAGTCGGCGTGGAACGCGCGCGCGAAAAGCTCCTCGCCGTATCCCGTGGTGCCCACGGCATCGATCGCAAGCGTGACTCCCGCTGTCTCCCAGCGGTTCTTCAAGCTGACAAGACCCTGTTGGGCGACGTCGAGCGGTCTGCCGTTATTAGACGCGTAGAACGAATCGACAAGCTCACCCGCCTCATCGACCAGGGCGAACTTGGTCGTCGTGCTCCCCGAATCGATACCGAGCGCCACACGCACCGTCTCTCCGGGCGCATACGCATCCGGACCCTTTGCCGGCGTCTCTTTGCCATGGCGTGCCGTAAAATCCGCCTGCTCGGCAGGTGTGGCAAAAAAGGGCTGGGCAAGACGTCCCTCCCCGCTTGCGGGCGCGACCGTCTCGAGCTTATCCAGCCGGACAAAAGCGTCGGGAAGGTCGATCGGTTGGGACGATGCGAACATGTCGGTCAGCGACAGGGCGGCACCGCGCGCGACCATGATCTGCGGATCGCGCGGGACGATAACCTGATCGTCCGATAGATTCAGTTGCTCCCGGAACACGCGGACCAGTGTGGGGTTGTAGGCGAGCGTACCGCCCTCGAAGATTACCGGCGGCTCGATGTCGATACCCTGGGCCAGACCGCCGATCGTTTGGCGGGCGACCGCGTGAAGCGCCGAAAGCGCCAGGTCGGTGGTAGGAATGCCCTCGTTGAGCAGCGGCTGGATATCGGTCTTTGCGTACACGCCGCAGCGGCCCGAGACCTCGTGGACGGTCGTTCCCCGGCTTGCGAGCTGCTCGAACTCGCCCGATTCGGTGCCGACCCCCATGAGCTTTGCCATCTCGTCGATAAATGCACCGGTACCGCCTGCGCACGAGCCGTTCATGCGCATGTCGGCAACCTCGATGTCTCCCTTATCGTTGGTGCGGAAGAAGATCATCTTGGCGTCTTGGCCGCCCAGCTCGATGGCGCAGCGCGTCTGCGGATAGAACCTGCTGATCGCGAGCGCGTTGGCGACCACCTCCTGAACGTACGAGGCGCCCAGCGCGGTCGCGATATCGCGCGCACCCGAGCCGGTCACCGCAACGCGCAGTGACTCATGGGGAAAGCGCTCGGCGAGCTCGCCGAGCATGGCGCGCACGCTCGCTGTCTGACACGCCCCGTGGCGGCGATATCCCCACCACGCCTCGGTCATATCCTCGTGCATCGCGTAAACTTTGGTCGTCGTCGACCCTACGTCCAGTCCTACTAGCAACGCCATAATGCTCCGTCTCTCGCATTTTTCCCGCTAGAGATATACCACTCTACGTAATACAACAGACTGTTGTATTTAAACTCCGTATAAAAAGCGGCTGCCGAAACGCTTCAGCAGCCGCCGAATGCACCAACAGATTGTTCTGCGCGCTAGCACGTCGGGCAACGGAGCAGCACGGGCCCTCCGGTCATGCGCACCGCTCACGCCCGCGATGTCGCCGAGAGAGCTATCCACGCTTAGGGCTCCAACCAAGCAAGTCGCCCGCGCTCAGCAGATCCCTAAGCGAGCTACTCGCACTCAGGAGCCATAGCCTGCTCCAAGAGCTCGGCATGCTCCTCCTCGAAAACCGTCCCCACAGGGAAGGCGCGACGGAAGACGAAGTGGGAAATCGGACCGGCTACCAAAAGGTTCCACGGCAGCGCCATCACAAAATTATGCGGGATGTTGATCATCCAGATCGCGGGCACGGAATACAGGTTCGCAAGGATGCCGCCGGGCATGTGCGTCAGACCCTCGCAGGCACCGTACAGCGACATGATGATGACCATGGGAACAACCATGCAGGAGCTGACGGCGAGCGTCATGGCAAGCGGCGAGCTCTTGCCCGGCGTGACCAGGAATTTAAAGGCGAAGCCCTTAGCAAGGGGGCTGGCAACAAACCAGTCGCAGCACATGGCAAAAACGTAGGCAACGGGGAAGCCGAGCCACGCGGCGGCAACAACCTCGCCGTTGATGGCCCCATGCTGCAGGGCGACGTTGTAGATGCTCATCCAGAGCACCATGCAAAAGCACATGATAAAGGTGAACAGCAGGCTCTCTCGTTTGTTGATAGGCATAAAGGGCATGGTCCTTTCTGTGTTACGCCGCGGCACCACGCAACAAAAACGGGCGGGCGAGATGGAGCTGTTGGGACTTCATCTCGCCCGCCCGCGATACGTGCGTCTGCGACTACTTATGTGGTGGAACTACCCTAACACGAACGGCGCGCGCTTCGTAAGCGTTGAGTTTATGAAGATGCAGGGCACCAATAATCCCCCGACCCCATAAGTTGCGGTGGAATACGGACTGTTTTGACCCTTTAAGCAGCAATTCAGTCTCTATTTCACCGCAACTCATTTGGTGCAAAGTGACCTGTCCTCCTTGCACCAATTAGCTGGTGTGGCGCCAGCGAGGGTCGGTGAGTGTACGTGCCACACCCAGACCAACGGGCAAAAACGCCACGATGAGCACTGCACGCACAAACCAACCGAGCATATTGACCGTATCGAAGGTGCACATGTAGTACATCGAGCGATACAGATACAGGCCCGGCACCATAATGACAATTGATGGCACCGTGAGGGCGATACGTGGGTAGGTGAGCTTGACTTCGGCCAAGCTTGCCAGCAGCCCCGATACCAGCGCGCCGATAAACGCTGCCGCCTCGGGAGGCATTCCCGCGCTGAGGCCCAGGAAGGGAAGCATCGTCGGCGCATCGACGAGCGTAAGGCGCAAGGTATTGGACACGGCGCCGATCAGCCCAGCTGCCGCGGCCATCTTTACCGGGCTGTTGAACATCACCGAGAAGCCGAATACGCCAACGAAGCTCATCACCACGCGCAGGAGCGTAAGGGCAAGCGGCGAAAGGCCCAGTGGGGCAAAGTCGTCCGGCGCCAGGCCAACACACTCGGCAACCATCCAACCTACGAGCGTCGCCATCACAATAATCGATACGGCATATGAAAGGCGCTCGATACCGCTTCGCATGTCGAGCTTGGCGATGTCGAGGCCCGCCGTAATGAGCGGAAAGCCGGGAATCACAAAGAGCATGGCGCCGATATAGCCTTCTTGGTGCGACATTGCCCCCGGTATGACCTGGCCAAGGCCGAGCAATGCCAGCAGATACGAAACGCAAGCGAGCGCAACACCAGTCGTCAGCGCGCTAAACTGGCCAAGACCCTGCTTGAGAATATGGGAGCGAGCAAAGTTACCGACACCAGCGCCTACGAATGCGCAGGCCATCTCGATAGGGCCGCCGCCGAGCAAGAAGACGAAGGCGCCGCAAGCACAGGCTGCCGCAAGGCCCTGTTGCCAGGAAGCGTAATCGGGCTTCGAGCTCTCAACGGTCTTGAGCATCTCGTGGTATTCGTGCACGGTAAACCGGCGCCCATACGTCTCGATTTCCTTTAAGAAGCTCTCCATCATCCAAATGCGATGGGTATTGACTCCCGTTGTGGGCAGGCTGACAACCTCGTTAAAGCAGTGGCCATCTTCGATGCAGGTGCACTCAAACGACAGAAGACTCAGGTCGACGTGAATCGTGACGCCGAGCACAGCGGCAACACGATTCATGGTATCGCGCACGCGCCAGGCACCCGTTCCGCTTGCCAGCATAAGCATGCCGGTGCGGCAGATGATGGATGATTTATCGGTGAGCGGCGCATCGACGGCAAGCTCATCGCCTGCCGTCACGATCTGGTGCCAGTCAGTTTTCATATGGAGCGCGCCGGCACGAACGCCGTGGTGCATGGGGGCTCTCGAAAGCAGCGAGTCAAGGCGCGAAGGCTGTGGGGGCTCCGTTGATTCGTCCTCAACCTCATCAGTCTCTTCATCGACCAGATCAAAGGAATCAAGCGGCGCTGGCTCGCGACGGTCGATCAGCTCCTCGTCCTCATCATCAAAGTAATTGAACTGATCGAGCATGTCCTCTTCGATTGAACGCTCGCTCGCGTCGTCCATATAGACGCTCCCTTCCTACCGACTAACCCCCATCCTAGGCAGCAACGGCTAAAGGAAACATAAAAGAGACGGCTGTCATGCGAGCCATGTGCGCAATAGCCGTGGGTAGTCGTTTAATAACGTCCCCAATGACTACCAGTAACTCGACAAGGACTGTCCCCAAGTGCCGGCAGAAAAGGAACGTCCCTAAGTGCCAACCAGGGCAACACCGCAGATAGAGGACGGACAGCGAAAGCCCGCCAGAGCGAGCAAGGTGCCTTCAAGAAAAATGGCGCCGCAGGTTGAGCATAAGTCAGCGAGCGGGTCGCATTTGTGACAAGGTGACGTGAAACGAAAGGGCGCTGACCTTCTGGTCGCGCCCTTGAAGTTGAACGTCAGATT
>CABTWP010000034.1 GCA_902488525.1 uncultured Collinsella sp. | reverse complement strand
TTGCCCAGATAAAACCTGCCAAAATAAACCTGTCCCTTTTTGGCAGGTTACTCGGCGCTCTTGAGGGCGCCGACCATGTCGATCTTATTGAGGGTACGGTTGGTGGCGAGGTTGACGATAAACGTAAAGCCGAAGGAAAGCACCACGGCAAGCACGTAGCTCAGCGGCTCGACTTCGACGTCAAAGTACAGCGACGGCATCTGCAGGATGTACGTAAAGCTCTCGGCAAGCAGGCCACCCAGCGGCACGCCCAGTGCGGTGCCAATCGCCGTGAGGATCAACGTCTCCTTGTTGACGTAATGGTGTACCTCGCCACGGCGGAAGCCCAGCACCTTGATGGTCGCCAGCTCGCGCTCGCGCTCGGAGATATTCGTGTTGGACAACGTAAACACCACCACAAACGACAGGCACGCCGCCATAAAGGTCACGAGCACCACGACGGAATTGATGATAGTGAAGTTCGCCTCGTAGTTCTGCCAATGTTCGGCCGTGCTCGAGATGGTGAGCCAACCGTCACTCTTAAGATTCTTGCTAAACGCAATCTGGTCGGCCGACGAGCCCTTAAGCAGCACAAAGATGCCGTTAAGACGCGCGCTTCGGCCGAACGCGCGCTCATAGGTGCCCTGCGTCATATAGAGCGTGTTGCCCAAATAGTTGAGCGAGATGTCGCTGACTTTGACCTTGGCGACGTTGAGCGACGAATCCTGGACCTGCGCCGTGTCGCCCGGCTGAATCCCAAGAACCAGCTGTGAACTCTTGCTCAGATACACGTCTCCGTCACGCAAAGACAGTGGCTCTTTGGACTCATCCTCGAGACGCGCGTAGTCGTCCAGGTCGTTCGTGCGGTCATCGGGCACCACGATCAGCTGCACGGTCTCGCTCTTGCCGCCAAATGTAAAGGTGACGTTGTCGGTCATAATCGGCAGCGTCGAAGACACCGTCACGTTAGAATCCTTAGCCGCGCTGCGCTCATCCAATGCCGCGCACGTCTGCGAAAAATCGTCGGGATTGGCAACCGCCAGCAAGTCATAGCGCGTGATATGCCCATACTGCTTGGGCGAAAGCGCGACCGACGTGTCGCGAATACCCATACCGCAGATCACAAGCGCGGTGCAACCCGCGATACCGAAGATGGTCATAAAGGCGCGCTTTTTGTAGCGAAACAGGTTACGTGCTGCCACCTTGTTCAAAAAGCCCATGCGGCGCCAGATAAAGCCGATGCGCTCGAGCAAGATACGCGAGCCGGCGCGCGGGGCCTTGGGGCGCATGAGCGAGGCCGGAGTCTCGGCCATCTCGTGGCGGCAGGCGATAATCGTGGCGCCCACCACGCCCACGGCAAACAGCGCCACCGAGACGATCGAGGACACGATGTCGTACGAAAGCAACATCTGGGGCAGCGAGTACATGTCGTCGAACACCGTAAACAAGAACAGCGGCAGGCCCACAAATCCGATGATGTTGCCGAGCACGCCGCCGATCAGACAAGCCCACAGCGCATAGTCCACGTATTTGGACAGGATGCGTCCGCGCGAATAGCCGAGCGCCTTATACAGGCCGATGAGCGTGCGCTCCTCCTCGACCATACGCGTGGCGGTGGTAAGGCTGATGAGCACGGCGACGATAAAGAAGATGAACGGGAACACCGTGGCGATGGCTTCGATCGAAGAGCTGTCGCTCTCCACGCTCGAGTAGCTTGTGATGTTATCGCGGTCCTGGATGTACCAAGTGCATTCGCCCAGATCGGAAAGCTCGGTACGGGCATCGGCAAATTGCTGGTCGGCGGCTGCGCGGCGCTGATCCAGGTCGGCCTGCGCTTGCGCACGCTCGTCGCTGCCCTCGGTCATGCGGTTGATGTTGTCCTGCTCGATCCCAAAGACCATATTCGCCTGACGCTCAGCCGCGTCCAAGTTCGCCGGCGTATCGGCCGTCAGCTCCTGGGCACGCGCTTTCTCGCGCTCCTCGCGGATCTTCTCTATATTGCCCTTGACCTCATTGATCTTTGCCGCGTAGGCATCCGAATAGGAGTTGAGATCCTTGGCTCCCTCGACGATCACGTGGACCGCGGAGTAGGAAGAAGATGTCGCGGCGTCCTCGCTCACATAGAACTTATAGTCCGCCGCCGAAGCAGCGCGAAAGGCGTTGACTGTCGAGTCGGAGCTCACGTCGGTGGGATCGAGAACCTCGGCCGTGATGGTGTAATCGCTATCGGCAAACTGGTCCTTGGCGCTTTGGTTCAACGAGCTCGCATCGTTGGCGGCGAAACTCACCGTATCGCCGAGCTTTTTGCCCGAAGCCTTCAGGAACTTCGAAGTCACCGCGACCTCATCGGCGCTCTCAGGCAAATCGCCGTTCACGAGCACCGGCTGATCGATGTTCTCCTTGGAGAGACTTTGCACGACCACGCGCTCGCGCGTTGTGCCCACGGCGGTGTAGGCGGTCTCGGTGTAGATGCCCTCGGCCGTTTCGACGCCGTCGACCTCTTGGATAGCCGCAAGATCGTCGCGTGTAAGGCCATAGGTCGACTGCACGTTAATGTCATAGACATTCTGCTGGTCAAAATACGCGTCGACCGAATCGCACAGATCCTCGCAGCCCGCCTTAAGGCCGCACATCACACTCACGCCGAGCGCGGTGATCACGACGATGGACAAGAAGCGTTTGAGGCTGCCGCGAATCGTGCGGTAGACACCGCGGCGAAACACCGTCGGCACCATGTCGTTTGAGCTTTGGGCAGTGCGGTAGGTCGTAAAATCCTGCTCGCGCTCCGTGTTCCGCGCGTCGCGGCGTTGGCTGTTTTGGCGGTCCTGATCCATGGGCGCTACCACTCGATCGTCTCGATAGGCACGGGATTTTGCTGGACCGTCTCGCTCTCCACGCGACCGCTCTTAAAGCGAATCAGGCGATCGGCCATGGGCGCGAGCGCGGAGTTGTGCGTGATGATGATGACCGTAATGCCCTGCTTGCGGCAGGTATCCTGCAGCAGCTGCAAGATCTGCTTGCCGGTTTTATAGTCGAGCGCGCCCGTGGGCTCGTCGCACAGAAGCAGCTTGGGGTTCTTTGCCAGTGCGCGGGCGATGGACACGCGCTGCTGCTCGCCGCCCGAAAGCTGTGCCGGAAAGTTGCCCAGGCGCTCGCCCAGGCCAACCTGGCGAAGCGTCTGTTCGGCATCGAGCGAATCGGGGCAAATCTGAGCTGCGAGCTCAACGTTTTCGAGGGCCGTCAGGTTGGGAACCAGATTGTAGAACTGGAAGACAAAACCGACATCGGCGCGGCGGTATTCCACGAGCTGAGCCTCGTTGGCGGAGCTCACGTCGCGCCCGTCCACCGTCACGGTGCCGGAGGTCGCCGTATCCATGCCGCCCAGGATGTTGAGCGCCGTGGTCTTGCCGGCACCCGAAGCACCCAGAATGATGGCGAGCTCGCCGCGCTCGACCGTAAAGCTCGCGCCGTCGAGCGCGTGGATGCGGGCATCGCCCTCGCCGTATGCTTTGATGACGTCTTTGAATTCGATATAGGCCATCGATCGGTTCCCATCTGGTCGGATAACTCTTTAGTATTACCCATTTCGCACCGACCAAAAAGGGACAGGTTCATTTTGGCAGGTTTTATATGGGGGAACGGCAGCTATAGATGAGGCGCCGGGAAGGCAGAGAAATCATCGACGGGGTCAGGTCGACCGCCAAACACAACGCACGCATCTCAATCTGTCAGCCAAATCATTCGAACAGCTGTTCGTTTCTATGATATGATTCCGCTATCTAAGCAGGCCAATACGCAGAAAGGCGGCCAACATGGCGTTCGACTTTAAGAAGGAATGCAAGGAGCTCTACAGACCTGCAAGCAAGCCGAGTATCGTAACTGTCCCGCCTATGAGCTACGTTGCCGTTCGCGGAAAGGGCGACCCAAATACCGAAGGTGGCGAGTATCAAAACGCCCTGCCGCTACTTTACGGCATCGCCTATACCGTCAAGATGTCGAAGAAAGGCTCAAGGAGTATCGAGGGCTATTTCGACTTTGTGGTACCGCCGCTCGAGGGCTTCTGGTGGCAAGACTCCCCGAGCGGCGACATCGATTATGTACGCAAGGATGATTTCAACTTTATCTCGTGCATCCGCCTGCCCGATTTCGTCACCCGAGATGACTTTGACTGGGCAGTCGCGGAAGCCACAACCAAAAAGAAACTGGACTTTTCCGCCGTCGAGCTGCTTAAAGTTGACGAGGGTCTCTGCGTTCAATGCATGCACACCGGGCCCTATGGCAGCGAGCCGGCAACCGTAGACGCTATGCATGAATATACGGCCGAGCAGGGCTATGTCCCCGACTTCTCAGACACCCGTTTACATCACGAAATCTATCTCTCCGATCCACGCAAATGTGCGCCGGAGAAACTTAAGACTGTGGTTCGTCATCCCATCAAGCGCGCTGAATAGCGTGGAGCGCCGCCCCGTGCATCAGGTTTTAGGCCAGTCAACCAGCCGCCTCCTAGGCCGTCCGGTAATTATCTTGACGCGGCCCGTCGCATCTTATGAGTTTGTTTTGCTAAAGCTGGAAAGCCTCTCAACGATGCGCAACTCCAGCTCTTTTTCTATCAAGAGGCTTAAATGAAATACCAGAAGTCGCGGATATCCATCAACGAACAAATAGCACTATTGACAGAAAACAAGGGTCTTGAGTGCTCTGATCAAAGCGAACTCGAGCGAGCTTTGGTCGAAGCCAACCACTACAGACTGTCGGCCTACTGGTTTCCCTACAAAACCAAATGCAAGTCCGGGATTACCATCTTTCGCGAAGGCACAACATTCGAAACCATCATCTACACGTATGAATTTGACCGAGCCCTCCGGCAGTTAATGTTTGATGCGGTCGGCAGTGCGGTCGGCAGAATTGAGATCTACCTCAGAAGCAGAATTGCCTATCTTGCCTCTGAGAAACGCGGGCCTTTCTGTTACCCAGATGTCGCCATAACGAGGCTCAACTCGGCATGCCCGTCGAGCTCTGCGCCGCACTGGGCTACGCAGCCGTCTTTGGCAGCGCCACCAACACGCTGCTCGCGACCATCCTTATCGGTTGCGAGGTCTTCGGTTTCGGTAATCTGCCGGCGTTCTTCATCGTCTGCGTTGTGGCTTACCTGTTCAACATGGATAAGTCCATCTACGCCCTGCAGGAGCGGGCGTAGATCGATGTCCAGGCAGGTGGTCTCAGCCGGAAACGGCGTCCCACTCTGAGGCTGTATTCCGGGACACGGTTTCCGCTTGGAACGCCATTCGGAAAGCGCATCCCGCTTTAAAACGGAATTCCGGGACGTAGTTTCCGTCTGAGCCTCCATTCGGAAAGCATGTCCCGTTCTTTCACGGCATCTTGGCTATGCAAAGCGCTCGAGTGTTACTCCTCGTACGCGCCCTCAAGCCGCAGCAGCCACTCCTTGCGATCAAGCCCGCCGGCATATCCGTTGAGCGATCCGTCGGCCGCCACCACGCGATGGCACGGCACGATAATCGAAACAGGATTGCGAGCGACCGCGGCCCCCACGGCACGGGGAGACACAACGGGCGCCTCGTTTCCCGGTACACGATGTCGAGCCGCAACACGCTGGGAGATCTCACCATACGTAGCGACCTCGCCACGCGGAATAGAAAGCAGCTCGTACCAAACTTCACGCTGAAACGCCGTGCCAATCATATGCAACGGCGGCGTAAACCGAGGCTCCTGCCCCGCAAAATAAGTATTCAACCAAGCCCAAGAACGCTCAAGCACCGAAGAAGCCGCGCCATTTGCCGGACTCACCGAAGACATCCCACCGGTACCAGAAACCGCATCGGCACCTTCAACATGTTCGGGATCTTCTTTCAGAAGCGTGGAGCCAAAGTGCTCCTGCCCCTTAAACCAAAGCCCCGTCAGACCGCGGCCATCAGCGGCAAGCAAGATTTCGCCCAAAGGCGAAGCAAACGTCGTCGTGACCACCAGCGGCTCCTTTCAAAACTCCGCAACATAATACCGCGAATTGTGCAGACAACCCCAATCGACCCCAAAGTCACCCTAGGCAGCAGGCGCGAACGCGCCGCAGCTGCCGGCCGCGCCCCACAGTCCCCCAAGGCGGCAGGCGCAAAGCGCCGAAGCCGCCGCCGGGATCAGGGCCCGCAACAGCCACGTGCCCCCACATCAGCCCAGCGGCCCCAACCAACAACGGCCCCATCGCAGACCGCTCGCAGCAGCGTCACCGCAGGCAGGGGCCGGGCTTAGTTTTCAGAACACTTCGCAAACCAGTGTGGCGCCTTGTCCGCGGCTCCGAAGGAGCAGGACAAGGCGCCACACATGGTCGAGGACGTTCTGAAAACTGAGCCCGGCCCCCACCGGACAGGTCACACTACTCGCAGAGCAGCTTAGCGATCTGGACGGCGTTGGTTGCCGCGCCCTTACGGATTTGGTCGCCGCAGCACCAGAAGGTGATACCGCGCGCGGCCTCGGGGTTCGAGATGTCGCGACGCACGCGGCCGACCCAAATCAGGTCCTGGTCGGACGTATCCATCGGCATGGGGAAGCGATTGTGTGCATCCTCGGCGCCCATGTCGTCAACGAGCTTCACGCCCGGAGCAGCAGCCAGCGCAGCGCGGGCCTCTTCCACCGTGATGTCGCGCTCAAACTCGAGCGTAATGCTCTCGGAGTGCGAACGCAGCACCGGCACGCGCACACAGGTGCAGTTCACGCGCAGCTCGGGCAGGTGCATGATCTTGCGGCCCTCGTTTTGCAACTTCATCTCCTCAGAGGTAAAGCCCTCCTCCTTGACGCCGCCAATCTGCGGAATCAGGTTGCTCGCCAGCTGGGCGGCAAACGCGCGCGGCTCGGGAATCTCCTCGCCACGGCCCAAGGCGGCCAGCTGAGCCTCGAGCTCGGCCATGCCGGGAGCGCCGGCACCCGAAGCCGCCTGATACGTCGAGACGATCATGCGTTTCACGCCGGCGAGCTGATGCAGCGGCCACGTGGGAACCAGACCGATAATGGTCGCGCAGTTGGGGTTGGCGATGAGGCCGTGATGCCACTTGATATCGTCGGCATTGATCTCGGGCACGACCAGCGGCACCTCGGGATCCATACGGAAGGCATGGCTGTTGTCGACCACGACGGCGCCGCGCTTGACGGCCTCAGGCAGCAGCTCCTTGGCGATATCGTCGCCGGCAGCGCCGAGCACGATGTCGCAGCCCTCAAAGGCCTCGGGGCAAGCTTCCTCAATCATGATCTGCTCGCCGCGGAACTCAACGGTCTTGCCCGCGGAGCGTGCACTTGCCAGCAGCTTGAGCTTGCCAACCGGGAACTCCTGCTCGTTGAGGCACTCGAGCATCTGGGTGCCCACGGCTCCCGTCGCGCCCAAAATAGCAACCGTGTACTGTTTCATGCTTCCCCCTTTAAAGGTTGTGGCTTTTGCCCGCACGCCGAGCAGGCCGATAATTGTTGCCAGTGTATACAAGAACGGGGCGGGCACGAAACCCGCCCCGCCGAAACGAAACCGAAACGAAACGCCCCGCAGTTGATTTTTGGCACTTATCCCAAAAATCCACCGAGATAGCAGCTACTTATGGAGCGCAGCCAGGGCGGGATCGGCCGGCGCGGGAGCCTCTAGGTCAGAGACCTTCACAATGCCGTTCTCATCGGAGAAGGCACGGTAAATGGTCTGAATCGCCAGGTCGAAGTCTTTCTCCTCGACACCGATAATGATATTGATCTCGTCGCAGCTCTGCGAAATCATACGCACGCTCACGCCAGCCTGGCCAAGCATGCCAAACAGATGACCCGAGATACCTGCACGACCGCGCAGGTTACGACCGACGGTCGCGATAAGCGCCAGGCCCTCGACAACCTCGATCTCGAGCGGTTCGACCTCCTGCTGAATGTCGCCCACAAGCGAGTACAGCGAATCGTGAACGTCCTGCTCCTGCACCACGGCGCCAAACCGGTCGACACCGGTGGGCATGTGCTCGACGGAAACGTCATAGCGCTCGAACACCGAAAGCGCACGGCGCATAAAGCCAACGCGGGGCTTGGTGCGGTCGCGGGCAACGTTGATGGCGACAAAGCCGCGCTTGCCGGTCACGCCGGTAATGATGGGCTCCGCCTCGCCCTCATCAGCCGTCTCGCTAATGATGGTACCGGGGTCCTGCGGCGCATTGGTGTTCTTGATGACCAGCGGAATACCCGCCTCGCGCACGGGGAACACGGCCTCCTCGTGCAGGACGCTTGCGCCCATGTACGAAAGCTCGCGCAGCTCCTCGTAGGTAACGCGCGCAATGGGCTGAGCCTCGGGAACAATACGCGGATCGGCA
This sequence comes from uncultured Collinsella sp., assembly GCA_902488525.1. Lineage (GTDB taxonomy): Bacteria > Actinomycetota > Coriobacteriia > Coriobacteriales > Coriobacteriaceae > Collinsella. The sequence continues at coordinate 14,394 of CABTWP010000034.1, read as the reverse complement.
GAATAGAAGCCCGAGACGTCGGTCCAGTTCTCGTACAGGTCGGCGCCCAGGCACTTGGCCAAGATCGAGCCCGAGATATCGCCACCGCCTCGATCGAGCAGCTTGATCTGGCCCTCGCGCGTCGCGCCGTAGAAGCCAGGCATAACGAAGCCGCCCTGCTGGCCATACTCCTGCACCAGCTCGGAGGTGCGATTCATGCTGAGCGTACCGTCGTGATGGAACACCACAACCGTCGCGGCGTCCAGGAACGGTAGGCCCAGGTACTCAGCCATCAGGCGAGCGGTAAAGTACTCGCCACGGCTCACAAGCTCCTCGGTGGAGTAGCCGCCCGAGCGGGCGCGCTCGGCAAAGGCCGCGAACTCCTCACGGATGGGATAGGTGAGCTCCAACTCATCAGCGATATCAAAATAGCGCTGGCCGATGTCCTCGAGCAGCTCCTCACACGACACGTGGTACTTAACGTGCGCATTGACCAGATAGAGCAGGTCGGTCACCTTGGTGTCGCCCTTAAAGCGGCGGCCGCAGGCGGAAACCACCACAAAACGGCGGGCAGGGTCGGCGTCGACGATGGCCTTGATCTTTTTGAAGTGTTCGGCGTCGGCGACCGACGAGCCGCCAAACTTGGCAATCTTAATCATGGGCTGGAGGTTACCTTTCTAAAAAGCCTCTGCGAACCTATTTTGCGCGCTCTGATACCATGGTTTCACCGATTGGGACCAAGGCATCCGAGGAGCAGTGTTATATGGGAACTTATCATAGTACACGAGGACGCACTTTATCGTGCTCAAGTAAGGTGGCAATCCGTACCGGCATCGCTCCCGACGGGGGTTTGTTTGTCTCGGACGAGCTCGGCACCCAGCAGGTCGATATCAGCTCGCTTGCAGATAAATCGTACTTTGAAATCGCTCAAGATGTGTTGGGAATGTTACTGAATGATTACACGGCCGAAGAAATTTCGGCGTGTGTCGACGAGGCATACCGCGGCACGTTCGCGAGTGAAGAGGTTACGCCGCTCGTCAAACTCGACGCTGCGCCGGGCGCTGACGCCCCTCAGACCTATGTGATGGAGCTCTTTGGCGGTCCCACGAGCGCCTTCAAGGACGTCGCCCTGCAGATGCTCCCCCGCTTGATGGCCCGCACTTCCGCCAAGGACGGCGGCGCCGAGCGCATCATGATCGTCACCGCCACGTCGGGCGACACAGGCAAGGCAGCACTCGCCGGCTTTGCCGACGCCCCGGGCACGGGCATCACCGTCTTTTATCCCGAGGGCAAGGTCAGCCGCGTGCAGAATCTGCAGATGTCCACGCAGGAGGGCGGCAACGTCGCCGTCTGCGGCATCCGCGGCAACTTCGACGACGCCCAGAGTGCCGTCAAGCGCATCTTTGCCGATAAGGAGCTGGCCGAGCGCCTGGAGGCCGCCGGCACCGTGCTTTCGAGCGCCAACTCCATCAACGTCGGCCGCCTGGTGCCGCAGGTCGTCTACTACTTTGCCGCCTATGCGCAGCTGCTGCGCGCCGGCGCCATCGAGGCCGGCGATGCCGTGGAGTTCTGCGTACCGACCGGCAACTTTGGCGATATCCTGGCCGGCTACTACGCCAAGCGCATGGGTCTGCCCGTCGCCAAACTCGTCGTGGCCAGCGACAAGAACAACGTGCTCGCTGACTTCCTGACCACCGGCGTCTACGACCGCAACCGTCCGTTCTTCACGACCATTTCGCCGTCGATGGACATCCTTATTAGCTCTAATCTGGAGCGCATGCTCTACTTCCTGTCCGACGGCGACTGCGAGCTCGTTGCCGGCCTTATGGAGCAGCTTGCCCAGACCGGTCGCTACGAGGTGCCTGCCGAGCTGCTGGCCAAGATCCAGAGCGTATTTGGCTGCGGCTGGGCCAGCGAGGACGAGGTTCGCGCCGCCATCAAGAGCTGCTGGGATGCCAACGGCTACGTGATCGACCCGCACACCGCTTGCGGCTATCACGTCTTTGAGCAGGTCGCCCCCACCGAGGGCGCCAAGGCCCGCGTGCTGCTTTCGACCGCCAGCCCCTACAAGTTCCCGCGCGCCTGCTGCGATGCCCTGGGCCTCGACGTTCCCGAGGACGACTTTGAGGCCATGCGCGTGCTCGAGCAGGCAACCAACACGGTCGCCCCAGCCCAGCTCGCCGAACTCGAGTCCAAGCCCGTCCGCTTCGAAGACGTCTGCGACGTCGATGAGATGGCAAGCTACGTCGAGTCCGCAGCAAAACGAATGAGCACCAACTAGATCCCTCATTAAGCGCCGGCGAAAGCCGGCGCACCTTCTTTTTATTTAGCTTTTGGGATAATGACGAGCATGCGAGCGGGTCTGGCCGTTTAGTTCGTCGCGAGTTCCGCACGAGCCGGAAAGCACTTAATGTGCTTTCCGAGCGAGCCAGGACTGCCCGAGCAGCGAACTAAACGGCCAGACCCGCCCAGGAGGACCCACATGATCAAAATCACCGTCCCAGCAACCAGCGCCAACCTAGGCATCGGCTACGACACCCTCGGCATGGCCGTCAGCCTCTACTCGCACTTCACCTTCGAGCGCGCCGACAAACTCACCATCACGGGCTGCCCCGAGGAATTCCAAAACGAGAACAACCTGGTCTACGTGAGCTTTGTCGATGCACTGGCTGCATGGGGCGAGCCGGCTTTTCCCGTTGCCATCGACATCCAGACCGACGTGCCCGTCGCCCGCGGCCTGGGCTCCAGCTCCACCTGCGTCGTCGCCGGCATTATGGCCGCCGCCGCACTGACAGGCCACACCGTCGACCGCGCCGAGCTGGTTCGCATTGCCACCGAAGTCGAGGGCCATCCCGATAACGTCGCCCCCGCTATCCTGGGCGGCGCCGTCTGTTCCTTTACGCCGACCGATTCGCTCCCCCAGTGCCTGCGCTACGAGGTGAGCGATCGCCTGCGTTTTATTACCGTGATTCCGCCCTACGAGGTGCATACGAGCGAGGCGCGCAAGGTTGTGCCGCAGGAGATTCCACTCTCCACCGCCGTGTGGCAGATGGGCCGCATCGCCGGCATGACGCGCGGCTTGGAGACTGGTGACCTCGACCTGATTGCCGCCGCCAATGACGACCGCATCCAGGAACCCTATCGTCGCCGTCTGATTCCCGACTACAACGCCGTGCGCGACACCTGCCTTAACGGAGGCGCCAAGACCATCTGGATCAGTGGCTCCGGCTCGACCCTCATGGCCGTGACTGACGACACCATCGTGGCAAAGTTCCTACAGGTCAAGCTGCGTGAACAGTTCCCCAAGTGTGACACGCATATTCTGACGTGCGACACCGATGGCGCTCAAATCGAGTACCTGTAGACATCCTCCTCATATACCTGTCCGGGACGGTCGGGATGTTCCCTCAAAATCGTCCTCGCGCATGAAGGCCCCTTGTCCTGCTCCTACGGAGCGACGGACAAGGGGTCTTCGCGCTGCGGAATGATTTTGAGGGAACATCCCGACCGTCCCTGCGCCTACCTTGCTGAGGATGTCTACAGGGACCCACGCTTTGAAGGGGCGCCGGGCTGAAATATATGGCCCTTTATTGATAGGGGCTCTTGCTAGGCTGGAGCCCTTACTAGAGGCAGGCCTCGGCGATGCGGCGCTTGAGTTCGTCGATACCCACGCCGGTCTGGGAGCTTGTGATGATTACGTTCTCGGCCGGAACGTTGAGCTGCTTTTTGATGGCTGCTGCCTGGCGGGCCTGCTGGGTGCGACTGAGCTTGTCGGCCTTGGTGAGGCAGACGATAAAGTTGAACTCATTGCCCTGCAGGTAGTCGATCATGTCATGATCGAGCTTGCTGGGATCGTGACGAATGTCCACCAGCGAGACGACCAAGTTAAAGCTGCGCTCGGAGTCGAAAAAGTCGCCGATAAGCTCGGCCCAGCGGTCGCGCTCGGCCTTGGAGCGACGGGCGAAACCGTAACCCGGCAGGTCCACGAAATGCACGTCGTCGGCCTCAAAGAAGTTGATGTTGCTCGTCTTGCCCGGCGTACTGGAAACCTTGACTAGGTTCTTGCGGCCAAATAGCTTGTTCATAATCGACGACTTGCCCACGTTGGAGCGGCCGACAAAGCTCACCTCGGGGCAGGTGGACTCGGGAATCTGCGAAACCTTGCCATAGCTGGCGACGAACTTGGCAAGCTGGTAGTTAATGGAATCGGCCATGGACACTCCTTGGTCGTAGGTTCTTACAAATAGACGCGCTATTGCGCAGCGGCAATGCGGCGGACGATATCGAGCGTAATGTCACTTGCGACACGCGCGTACTCGAACAGATCGAACTCTCGCTCGCAAATTGCATCGTACGCCTCGTCACAATTATCGCTGATAGCGCGCAACACCAGGCAATCGACACCATTTTTGGTTGCGACATGGGCAATTGCCGCGCCCTCCATGCCGACACAATCGGCATGCGTCGCCTCGATAGCGTCGTTGCGCATGGCGGCGCCCGTCACAAAACGGTTACCCGTGGCAATCGTGCCGACCAGGAACTGCTTGGTGCCCTCATTCGAAGCGACTGCATTTGTCGAAGCGTCAACAAACCCACGCTCAGCAAGCACGTCGGCGGCAATATCGACCAGCGCGGGCGTCGAGCCAAACTCCTCGAGCCCCGGTGCGGACTCGGCGATAAGCGCGGTATCGGTATCCAGATAGCGTAGGCGTTTGCCAATGACCACGTCGTCGATATGGAGCTTGGGGTTCAAACCGCCCGCAATGCCCGAAAACACAACAGCCTGCGGAGCATACTTGCTAATGAGGTGCTGTGTTGCAGCGGCGGCGTTCACCGTGCCCATGCCCGCCGTTGTGGCGACAACTGTCAGGCCGTCGAGCTCACCGCTCACAACGGTCAAGCCTGCCTCCCGTGCCTCGCAAACGTCGCTCAGCTCTTCCTTAATCTGCATGATCTCTTTTTCGAGCGCACCGATAATCGCGATGGTAGCCATACCATTCCCCAAACCTATACGAAATTCTCAACCAAGGTATGGTACCAGCATTTTGTTTGACCTCGCCAAACGAACACGCTAAGCCAGTGCAGCTCGCGTATCAAACAGAGCCTTTGCAATCGCAGCCGTAACCTCGCTCGAACGGTCGCTCGATGGCATCGATGTCATGACGCTCATGACATAGGTACGGCCATCGATGTCGATGAGGCCTGCATCGCATGTCGAATAGTAGCCGTCCTCGCTGATCCAACCCGCTTTGTTGCGCACCAAGACCTGATCGTCCGCAATGCCATCGCGAATAAACGAGCGCGATGTTGATGCCAAAAGGCCTGACAACCACTGTGAAGTCTCGGTATCCATGCTCAGATACTCGCTCATCTCGCGCCATAACCTCGCAGAAGTGCGCGGGCAGTAGGTCGGAAAATCACTCATCGGATTCAGTGCCGTTTCGTCATCAACACCCAGATTGGCAATCCAATCCTCATAGCCATCATGGTCAAACGCCGCGCGTAACGCGATAAACGAATCGTTGTCTGAGTTGGCGACGGCATTCTCGATAAGGTTGCGCACCGTCTGCCAGCCCATGCTGTAACCACCATACGTGGCTAAAGGCCCATCGAGCGACACCTGCCCCGATTCGACCAACGTCTCGCAAATATAGAGCGCATACAGCGCTTTGTAGCTGCTCGCTCCATACACCTCGACATCGGCGTTATACGTCACGCCCCTACCGCTCGATAGGTCGTAGAACACTACACCCACATCGCCCAGCTCCTGCGCCCGACACAGGGCATCCTGGAGCGAGGCAAGGCTCTCATCCTCCAAGGCAGGAGTCTTGTTATCCACCAACGAGAAGGTCCGAACGGTATCACCCGAAGGGATATCGTTGAAGTCCGCCTTCGAAAGTCTCGTCTTGAGATCTGCCGTCGACAGAGCTTGATCTGCCGACGCTTTGGACTTTGAAACCTTCTCGTTTTGCAGCTGTACCGTTGACGCATCTGGGCGCCCCGTTCGCTCCGAGGCGTAGGTTTTAACGGTAATTCCGAGGATAATAACCGCCGACGTTAGCATCCCAATAGCGGCAATCTTCCTCACGCGGATGCGAGCGCCGGCAAGGCCACGCGAAGACGTGCCCTTCGTCTTATATCTGCTGCCATGCTGCGGCACATACTCGTCCCGCGATGCGATGTTTCGCACGTGGTCTCCTGACTGCCACCGTTTATATACGAGCAGCATGATACCGAGCAGGCATTTCTTTCCAAAGATATTCAGCAGCGTTTAAGGTGTCTTTAAAGAAACCACAAGCGTATTTATCCAAATGGCACGATTCTGTTGCGCATCTCACCGCAACCCAGAGAGCAGTCTTTTAAGGACGGGGCTCTTTAGCAATCAACTAGGTGCCCAGGGGCACTCATTTAAGTCTGTCCCCAATGAGTGCCCTTGGGGAACGAAAATGGCATGCTATCCGATAGCGTTTTTGAGCTCCGCACGGCGCTTTTTCATGCCGGTCATAACGGCATTGCGCAGCTCGGGCATGCGCGCGGTATCCATCTGGGGCACGCCCTCGAGCTTATAGGGAATGCCCAGTTGCTCGTACTTGACGACACCCATCGTGTGATATGGCAGCATTTCCAGGCCCACCACGTTGTGCCATGGAGCGATGAGGCGACCGAGCTTCTCGCACTCCTCCACCGTGTCGGTAATGCCCGGCACAACCACGTGGCGGATAACGACCTTGATCTTGCGACGGGCAAGCTCATCGCCAAACGCCAGGATACGTGCAGGATCGCAGCCGGTCAGCTTTTTATGCTCAGCCGGATCGGCATGCTTGATGTCGAGCAGCACCATGTCGGTCTCGTTGAGAACGGCATCGAACTTCTCGGGATGCTGAGGGTCGAAGGCGTAGCCACAGCTATCCATGCAGGTATGTACACGACCATCGGGGTTGTTGTGCATTGCACGGAACAGGTCGGCCAAAAACTCGGGCTGCAGAAGTGGCTCGCCGCCCGAAACCGTAATTCCGCCGCTGCGGTAAAACTCATGGTTACTCTGGAACTCGTCCATAAGGTGCTCGACGGTCACCATGGTGCCGCCGCTAACCGACCAAGTATCGGGATTGTGACAATACGCACAGCGCATGGGACAGCCCTGAACAAACACCACAAAGCGGATGCCGGGTCCGTCGACCGTTCCCATCGTCTCGATTGAATGCACGCGGCCTAGGGCAAATGCGGAATCCTCAGGACGAGCGTCCACACCCTCAAGCGTCATCTCAGCCATTCCCGCTACCTTGCCTCTCCTTGGATGCAACCAATTAAAATGCCAGAGCCATTCTAGCCCATGCGCTTGCGTTTAAACGTCTCGGGCTAGAATGGCACGTTTTAATCTATCCCCCATCACCATGGCTGGGGTCTACGTCGAGATGTCAGGCTGAAGAACGCTCGCCTGCGGCCTTTACGCCTTAAGCGTGAGCACCGCACCGAAGGCGGTCGGGCCACAGTGGCTCGAGATGACGCCGCCGACTTGAGTCCAGGTAACGTCCTTAAAGCCCAGGTCATGCGCATAGACTTCCATGTCATCGCGCAGCTCCTGGGAAAGGCCCACCGAATACGCCAGGCCAATGTGCGAGTAGTCAATCTCGCCCTTCGCAACCATGTGGTCAATGAAGGCGCGGGCGCACTTGAGCATAGAACCGCGGAACTTCTTGGTCGCCACGAACTTACCGCCCGTCACCTCAATGCAGGGCTTAATCTTGAGCAGATGGGCACCAAGGAATGCGACGTTGGACAAGCGACCGCCCGCCTTAAGGAAGGCAAGGTCCGTAGGAACAAAACCCAGCAACACGCGGTCCATGACGGAGTTCGTAAATGCAAAGATCTCGTCAACGGTGGCATCGGGATGAGCCTCAATATACTTGGCGGTCTCGACGACAACGAGCGACTGGCCCACCGAGACAAAGCGCGTGTCCATGGAGAACACGTAGTCGCGCCCCTGAGCCGCAATCTTAGAAGACTGATGCGAACAGGTCGTGGCCTCGGAATATGCAAGATGCAAAATAGTCGCGTCGGGTTGCTCGGCATGGATGCGGTCGTACACATGCGCAAAATCCGCTGGCGAACAGCCACTGGTCTTGGGCATCACACCAAACTCGTTGCAGCGCGAATAAATCTCGAGCGGATCGATCGAGCCGTCCTCGACGGTCTCGTCACCAATCGTGACATGCATAGGCACGCGCACGATACCGTAGCGTTCGCAAAGCTCCGGCGTCACATCCGAACCAGACTCAACCACGATTACGTACTTGCTCATTATCATCACGACCCATCTCAACGTCGACTTTCCAATATCAAGCACAGGCCACCGCACTGTTGCGCAGCGACCTACAAGCGCCAAAGAGACGCCGTCCCTTGCACACAACAAAGGACAGCGTCTCCCTGGAAAACTCCGTGCTTAACTAAGATATTACACGGTATATAAATGAGTGTTGCTTATCCCGCAAACGGTAGCTATACGCGATAAACGGTAGTTGGCCGCAGCAACTGCGACACATTTCACCCAGCAAGTCCAATCGTGCTCCAAGCACGATTAATGCACGAGGCGGTAGAAATTCATCGACGCTGCACCCTCGGAGCGCAGCCCCATCGCCGGTACCGCCGACGAATAGGTGCGGCTCGTAAGTGCCGCCTCGCCGCCGTTAGCAAAAATCTCGACCATCGTAGTGTCCGAAAGCACACGCAGGTCGCGAAGCTCGCTGAGCTCGATCGACCTCTGGTCGCGCCCATAGCCTTCGTCGCCCATATCGAGGGTAAGCATCCCGTCCGCATAACGCACAAAGACACCCTTGCGGATTTCGAGCTCGATCATCTTAGCTCCCTCACAGGAAACCACAACATCAAACAGGCGTCCCGGCTCCTCGACGGTCCCTCCGCCTACGGTACGAACGCAGTCGCCGCGCATCCTCTCAATCTCGTGCGCCGGCTGCTGGCAGAGCTTGCCACCGCGCATGCTCAGCTCTCTCGGCACCGTCAACGCGCACTGCCATCCGCGTGCCACCGTCGGGCTTTCTGCCGTCGCATCGGGGCAACCCGACCATCCGATCATCAAGCGTCGACCTGCCGCATCCTCAAAGGACTGCGGGGCATAGAAATCAAAACCGGCATCGACCATCGGAGGCATGCCCTGCCCGGCGATCTTAAAGCTCGGCGCCTCCCAATCGGCCTCGATGGAAAACCACACGCACTGGTGCGGATTGCGGTAACGCCAACCAACGGCGGGCACGCCCTGCGGACAGCAAACGAGAATAAGCTCGCCATCGAGCTCAAACAGATCAGGGCACTCCCACATAAAACCAAACTTCTCGCCTAGCTCAATGCGCGTCGCATAGCTCCAGTCCTCTAGATCGCTCGAGGTATAGACAAGCACGCAGCCACGGTCGTCTTTCGTACGAGCGCCGAGAACCATGTAGTAGATACCATCGTGTTCAAGGATTTTGGGGTCACGCACGTGCGTGCCGATATCGTCGGGGTAATCGACCGGTCCAACAGCTATGCGCTTCTCGCCCAATTCGTCGGGGTTCTCCGCAACCATATGAATCTGGTTTTGCTCACGGCCCGTCAACACGTAGTCGTAATCATCGCGGTCAAAATGCTTGACGTTGCCGGTATAGAAGTAGTGAATCTTGCCATCACGTACAAAGGCAGAACCAGAATACGCTCCACTCGAATCCAAATCGGAATCGGGGAACAGCACGGGGCCGTGATTCTCGTACGTCACAAAATCCTTTGTCGTCAGATGGTTCCAAAGCACTGGACCGCCATGCGCAGCATCAAACGGATCGTATTGATGATAGATGTGATATGTATCACCAATCTGAACCAAACCGTTGGGGTCGTTGAGCCAGCCGAGCTCAGGCTCCACATGAAACAGGAGTCTATCGGGGTCGGAAGCGATGCGAGCCGCCGTCTCATCCTGTCCGGCTCGCCACTGCTCATAGTCCGCGCGTGTCACCTTATTTTTTTGATTAAACATCGCCATTGACCTTCTCGTCTATAGGGAAGGGCGTTCGACTCACACGAGCCGAACGCCCTTCCTCAAATGGACTTATCCGCAGATTACACTGAACGGCTCAACTAGAAGCTAACGTCGAAGCCAGCGCCAGCGCCCTCTTCATCGGTGGTCGGCACGCCCTTTGCCTTGTTGTAGGCAAAGATCAAGACGATCGGCACAATAAAGGCGATGAGATTGCCAGCCACATACCACACGAGGGTCTCGGGCGTGACGATGAGCAGGCCAAGCACGCCGGTCAGACCCTGACCGATAGCGCGTACCTCAAAGAGTTTCACGAAGGCACCGCCGCAGCCTGCACCGATGCAAGCGCAGATGAACGGAATGATCGAATAGCGCATGTTTGCAGCAAAGATAGCGGGCTCGGAGATTCCGACCAGCGTCGGGATAAAGGACGACATGCAGATGTTGCGCTCTTTGGAATGCTTCTTGTGAATGAGATACATACCGATGGCGCCGCCGCCCTGGGCGATGATGGAAACGGACCAGATGGCCTGAATGTAGTTGAAGCCGGTCGTGGCAACGAGATTAGCCTCGATACCCTGGATGAACTGATGCGTACCGGTAACGACGAGCGGTTGCAGGAACGCAGCGAAGACAAAGGCACCAAAGACGCCCATCCTGTTGTACAGGACATCGATTACGCCGGCAAGGACGTCGCCAATCAGGTTGCCGAGCGGGCCGAACACGGTGAACAGGGCGACGTTGGCAAGAATCAGGGTAACGGTCGGGACAAAGACAAACGAGACAACCTCGGGAATGTACTTCTGGGCAATCTTCTCGACCTTGGCCATAAACCAGGCAGTCAGGATTGCAGGGAACACGCCGCCCTGGAAAGCAACCATGGGAATGGAGAGCGGACCAAAGTTCCAATACTCAGCACCCGTCGGGTCCATAACGAACGCGTTGCGGTTCATAAGGCTCGGATGAACCATGACGATACCGACGAGGATGCCCAGGATCGGGTTACCGCCAAAACGCTTGACCGCGCTGTACATAACCAGGACAGGCAGGTAGTCAAACGTGGTGGCGATAATGGCAAAGAAGCTTGCGAGGTTCTTGAGGAACTCGCTGTGGTCGGCAAGGCTGCCCTCCATGCCAAAGAGGCCGTTGGCAACGATCAGCGACTTAAGGCCGATGATGATAGCAGCGCCGACGAAAGCGGGAATGATGGGGATAAAGATATCCGAGAATACCTTGAGGACCGAGAAGAACTTGCCCTTCTTGTCCGCCTCGGCGCCCTTGACCTCGGAAGCGCTGATCTCCTTAACGCCCGTCAGAGCCATAAACTCATCGTAGACCTTGTTGACGGTACCGGTACCGAAGATGATCATGAGCTGGCCGCTGTTGTACAGCACGCCCTTGACGCCATCGATGTTCTCGAGCTCGGCCTTGTTGTACTTGCTCGTATCCTTGAGCACCAGACGCAGACGCGTAACGCAATGCGTGGCGCCCTCGATGTTCTCCAGACCGCCGACGTTATCGACGACTTGCTGAGACACTACTTTGTAGTCCATGTTCCTCTCCATTCCCTTACGAAATCATAAAACGTTTTGATGCCATTACAGAGACGCGATCGTTGCATTTGCGCACTTGAGCGTACCGTCGGTGACCGTCAGTGCCACACCCTGGCCCTGCTTATTGCAGAAGCGCGCGTTAAGCGCAACATCATCGACAAAGATGGTCGCGATATCGTCGTCAACGACCAGGCGCACATGATGAGTGCCCTCGCCCTTAAAGAACAACGGACGCTCGAGGCCCATGTTGTTGACCTGGAACCACGGATACTGGGGGGCCGCCGTAAACTCGAGCTTGCCCTCACGCAGGTTGGCGCGGAACTCATAGGCAAGACCGGACTCGGCGTCCTCGGCAAGCTTCACCGAGAAGCCGGCAGCGTTACCGCCGAGCTCAATGTCGGCATCGAGCAAGTAGGTGGAGCCGGCATCCGCGGCGAGCACCTGCTCGACCTTGCCCGACTCGCAGGAAAGCTCAAAGGTCTCGACTGCCTTAGCCTCGCCAAAGGCGCCAAGCATGCTGTCGGGGAGCTTGGTGCCGAGCGTTCCGTCGGCACGCTGAACGATCTCGAGGGGCATAAAGGTGCCACCCCATAGGTAAGAGCTGGGGTCGCCGCCCTCGTCACGCGTAGGAACCCAACCAAAGAGAACGCGACGCTCGCCATCGAATGCGGTGCGAGCGGCGTAGTACGCGCGGCCGTCGAAGGAGTCGTCAGCGGGGGTAATCCAAGGACCGTTGATGGACTTGGACATGCGGTAACGGGTCTTGTTGCCGTCGCTGTACTCGGAAAAGACGAGGTACCACCAGTCGCCCATCTTAAAGAGATCAGGCATCTCAAACATGGTGTACAGGCCCGGGTTCCACCAGTCGCCCTGGAACTCCCAGTTGGTCAGATCCTTGGAGGTGAACTTGACCAGGCGGCCGGTCATCAGACGCTTGTCCTCGCCCACACGCGTGCCGAGGATGAGCATGTACTCTTCGTTCTCCTCATCCCAAAGCACAAAGGGATCGCGCCAGTTGCGGTCATCGTAACCCTCCTGGGGCGGAAGCAGCGTCTCGGCGATGTTCTTCTCCCACTTGACGGCGTCGTCGCTCGTTGCGTGAAGAAGAACCTGCTTCATCAAACGTGCGCGGACCTTATCGCGATTGCAACCAGTGTAGAGCGCATGGTACTTGTCGCCCACCTTAAACACCGTGCCGGCATAAATGTACTGGTCGACTTCCTCGTCGCCGCCGCGCTCAAGGCTCTCGCCAAAGTCCTTGTAGTTGACGAAATCCTTGGTCGTAGCGAGTGCCCAGCCAAACGGCTCTCCGAAAGGTTCGGGGTTACGCGTGTCACGCTGATGATAGAGATAGAACGTGCCGTCCTCGCCGTACGGCATGATGTCGCCTACCCAAATTCCCTCAGGCTGGTAATACACCTTGTGCATCCGAGACTTCCTTTCCACGACATACTAACTCGGTACAATGGCAAGATATGTCAATCGTTTTCATATGTCAAACGTTTTCACACCAATACGTCTTTTCGCAGTTCCAGTCGTCGGCAAACGGTTGACATATGCCGGTGAACGGTCATCAGAGGCGTTTGAGGAATTCTTTTGGCACGGGATGAACTACGCGGTTTTGCCCTCAATGAGTTCAACGGGGAGCTTGATATTCGATTCGGGATTATCGCCGTTAATAAGAGCGATGATGGATTGCGCCGCGAGCTCTCCGATGCGATCGATATCTTGACGTACGGTTGTTAAGTCAGGCATAAACGTCATAGTTCGGCGGGCACCATCCGCGCCCACGACCTTAATATCGTCTGGAGCGCTCAAGCCGCGCTGCTTCATCACGTTGAGACAGATGGCCGCCATCGTATCGTCTCCCGCAAAGATGCCGTCAATATCGGGGTTCTCATCGAGGATCTTCGCAACGACCGCGCCCTTTTCGTCGTCGGGCTTAACGAACTCAACCTCACGAACAAGCGCGGACAAACCGGCCTGCTCAACAACATCGAGGTAGGCATCGGTACGCTTATTGGCAGGCATGCGCATGCGGCTATTGCTGCGCAGGCACAGGATACGCCTGCAGCCGTCATCAATCAGACGGCGCGTGGCGAGCTCGCCAATGCCATAGCTGTCACTTGCAATCTGGACAGAGCCCTCGCCAAGATCGCAGTCGATGCCAACCAGGCTCAAGCCCATCTCGGCATATGCCTCGGCACCGATATTGAGGGAGTTGACGATGACGCCGTCGACCATATTGCGGCGGAGCATGTCAATATAGGAACGCTCAAGATCGGGTCGATTGGCGCTGTTGCACAGCAACATCTTAAAGCCGTTTTCCGCTAACGTGCGCTCGACCGCCTGCACAACCTGAGCATGGAACGGGCTGCTCACAAAGGGAACGATCATACCGATAAGATTCAGGCGACCGTTGAGCATGGCACGGGCGATATCGTTGGGCGTATAGTTGATGCGCTCCATCGCGGCATGGACCTTATCGCGGGTCTCTTGGCTAATATAGCCGCGATTATTAAGCACGCGAGATACCGTAGTAGGCGAAACCCCCGCCACCGCTGCAACTTCCTTGATGCCAGGCTTAGCAGAATCCTTAGAACGAGCGCCCTCGCGAGCCATAGCACCCTCCCCCATCAACATGTCAAACGTTTACATACGAACAAAGCATACCCCAACAACAGCGGGAAGACGGTAACAGCACAAGTAAGTAAACGACTCATCCAAATAATTAGGAGAGTTCCGCCTAAAGGGTGACTACACAGGACCCCAGCCGGGGCTGTTTGGGTCACCTCCCAAAACATTCCGCAGGACGCAAGAAGCCCTCGCCGCACGAAGTGC
>CABTWP010000033.1 GCA_902488525.1 uncultured Collinsella sp. | reverse complement strand
TTTTTTCAAGCAGAAGACGGCATACGAAAACCTCAAGCCCAATATCGGCGGGCACGTGAGCTTTGATACGCTGCACTACGACACTAAGATGCTTGCTAATCTTGAGGCTGCTGGGCTTGCCCATCGTACCGATAAGGACGGTAAGCTTGCCTGGACCATTAACTACACGGCCTACGAAGATTTATTCGGGCTGCCGAATGGCGTTTCCGCTACAACGTGGAGCTTTGGCTTTAAGGTTATCGTCGTCGACAACGGTGACGGTACCCTGACGGCAACGGTCGACTACGGCGGCGTCGAGCCCTTGTTCGAGAACGTCTACGGCGCCGAAGCCGTCGATGCCGCGCTCACCGGCACTAAGAAGCTCCAAGCTGCCGAGGGCCTGACCCCGGTTGACATCACGGGCAAGTTCACCTTTACCGTGACCGCCGACGAGGCTGGTGCCCCGATGCCCGAGCGCACGACCGCAACCAACGACGCGGCTGGCAACGTGGGCTTTGGCAAGATCCACTTTACGCTCGAGGACCTCAACCGCGCTCTGGGCGTGACGGACGATGCGACCGATAAGGCCGAGGCAGACGAAGCTGACGAAGCCGAGGCCAACGCCGGCGAGGCCGAGGTTGACGCCGACGCTGCCGACACCGACGAGTCCAACGACGAGTCCGAGCCCGCAGCCCCCACCGCTCCGCGCTCGCACACCTTTACCTACACGGTGACCGAGTCCGGTAGTGCCCCTGGTGTGACCAACGACGCCAACGCCATGCGCAAGGTTTCCTACACCGTGACTGACGACGGTACCGGACATCTGCGTGTCGTGCGCGAGGGCGACGACGGTGCTGCCTTCACGTTCACCAACACCTACGGCGTGGCACCTACCGATTCTTCCGTGACCGATCAGGTCAAGACGGTCAAGCGTCTGACCGGACGCGACCTTGCAGCTGGCGAGTTCACGTTTGAGCTGCTCGAGGACGGCGTGGTTGTCGCGAGCGGCACCAATGACGTCGACGGTAACGTTACGCTGAGCCCGATCCGCTACGAGGCGCCCGGCACGCACACGTACATGCTGCGCGAGGCTTGCCCCAACGCGCTCGGCCTGCACAAGGGCGTCACCTATGACGGCGCGACCTACACCGTCGTGACCACCGTCTCCGACAACGGCGACGGCACGCTGACCGCGACGCACAAGCTCGAGGGAACCACCGAGTCGGCTGGCTTTACCAACAAGTATCACGCCATGCCCACGCAGGTTTCCATCGGGGCCATCAAGGTGCTCGAGGGACGTGAGCTCAAGAAGGACGAGTTTAGCTTTAAGCTCGTTGGCGAGGACATCGAGTCTACGGTTACCAACGATGCCGACGGCAAGATCAACTTCGACAAGTTCGAGTACGACGAGCCTGGTACGTACGTCTACACCGTCAGCGAGGTCAAGGGCGACGAGGCCGGTATGACCTACGACAAGTCCGTCTTTACCGCGACCGTCAACGTGGTCGACGACGGTGAGGGTAACCTCAAGGCGAGCGTTACCTATACCAAGGGCGACAAAAGCGTCGAGGGTATCGTGTTCAACAACGCGTACAAGAAGCCCGAGACTCCTACGCCGGCACCCGATCCCGGCACGCCCAAGACCGTGACGAACATCGTCAAGACGGTCAAGGGTTTCCTGCCCACCACAGGCGACCAGCAGGCTGCCGCTCTGCTTATGGCATTTGTCATCGCCATGGCCGGCGTCGGAGCCCTGGTCTGGGGTATCCGTAAGCGCTAGGCACGTCGACAGCGCCCGGGGCCAAAAGGCCCCGGGCGGCCGGCGGGGAGCCAGAACATAGCCCCACCCCCAGCCCCAGCCGCCACGGAGGCATCTCCCTCCTCCGTGGCGGCGCTTTTGTGCGTTGGGGAGGAGAGCTCGCCACGAAATCGGCCCATCTACTACGTCTAACCCCTTACCCCCAACCATACTAAAAAAACGCCAAAACATAACCGCAGGTAGAACGCCTGCGATTTTTCATGAAAAGCGGGTATGGTCGGGGGTATCGAGTTAAACGTAGTAGATGGGCCGATTTCGTGGCGAGCGGTTCCGGTTGATCCCTTGGGAACGGAAGAAAACGGATCATTTTGGTCCAGCGAGGCTGGCGGAGGCACTCGTGCGGGGCCGCCCGAACAAAACTATGCCGGTTTACGGGGCTGAGTCACGAGTCCCCAACCATGCCGATATTCGTGAAAATAAAACCGCAGGTAGACGGGCCGTCATTTTGCAGAAAACACGGGTATGGATGAGGGTCCTGAGTTTAGCCCCGTAAACCGGCATAGTTTTGAAATGGCATTAAATCGGTAGCAGCCATTTTGCTATGCCGGGGCGGTCGGCCGTTGGGTAATTACCCTCGCAGGTAGGCGATGGCGATCTGCGTGCGGTTGCGTAGGCTCATTTTGGCAAGGATCGAGCTGATGTGGTTGCGCACGGTGCCTTCGCCCATGTATGCCGTGGCGGCGATCTCCTTGTTGTCGAGGCCGCGGGCGATGAGCTCGGCGACTTCGAACTCGCGGTCGGTCAGACTGGCGAAGGCCGCGGGCCGGCGGGGCGTGCCCGCCTCGACGTCCGTTCCGTCAAAATCGATGTCCTCGATTGCCTTGCCCTCGAGCACGCGTTTGCCGTCCATGACCTGCGTCAACGCGGGAGGGATGGCAGCGACGTCGGTTTTAATCAAGTAGCCGCGCGCGCCCAGTTTGAGCGCCGACACAATGTATTCGTCATCCGAGAATGTCGTCAGAAACACCACGCGCGCCGCAGGGTCGCGCTCGAGGATCTCGCGCGCCGCCGATAGGCCGTCGCGTCCCGGCATCTGAATGTCGAGCAGCGCGATGTCGGGCGTGTGCTCAGCGTAGAGCGCGACCGCGTCGTCGCCATTGGCGCCGGTGCCCACCACCTCGATCTGCGGCTGGGTGCCCAGGATAATCTTGAGCGAATCGACCACCAAGCGGTCGTCGTCGACAACGATGAGCCTCATCGGCCCTCATCTCCTTGCTGTTTGGGAACGGTGGCAAACACGCGCCAGCCGCCGGCGCCGGCACGCGGGCCGGCGGAGAAGGTGCCGCCAAGCGCCTCGATGCGCTCGCGCATGGAGGCAAGCCCCATGCCCTCCGCGGCGCCGCGGCTGCTTGCTTGGACCCCGCCTGCGCCATCGTCGGTAACGATGAGCTGGTAAAACGACGGATGCTCCATGCATCGTACAGTGACGGTCTGGGCGCAAGCGTGGCGCATGGTATTGGAGAGCGCCTCGCGCAGGACCGCTGCAAAGCAGCTGGCGACGTTTGCGGGCGCATGTTCGGCCATAACTTCAAGCTCAATCTGCGGGCCGCCGTCCGAGCGTGTGCCTTCGACAATGCGTTCGAGCTGCACGGAAAGGTCGACGGCGTTGTCGTTGAGCGCGTGGACGCTGGTGCGCACAAGCTGGAGCGCCTCGTCAACCGTGCGTTTAACGTCGGCGAAATCGGCGGCGACGCCAGGCTCGTCGGCGTGGACCACGCGTAGGGCTTCGGCCTGCAGTGAGGCGCGCGTGAGCTGGTGCCCGACGTTATCGTGGATCTCGCGCGCGATGCGGGCGCGTTCGGCGAGCGTCGCGAGCTCGACTTCGTAGTCCTGGCGATCGGCAAGATCGCGGTTGCGCGCCTCGAGCGCGAGGGCTCGTTCCTGCAGCTCGTCGCGGGTGCGGCGCATGCGCCGCTGCTCGCGCTCCAACTGGGCGGTGCGTAGCGATAGCAAGGTGGCGGCAACCGAAAGGATGGCGGTTAACAGCAGCGTTCGGGTGGTGAGCACGCCACCACGAAGGTCCGCGACAAGCGCGCAGACAAACACGGCGCCAATCGCCAGCGCGGGCCAGATTCGTTCACGGCGAACGCGTCGCGCGATGTCATAGAGAGCGAGAGGCGCAAACGGCACAAACGGCGGCACGAAGACAGCCGCGATGATGCAGGCGTAGCTCGCGGCCTCGCTCACACGGCGGGCGCGGTTTCCCTGTACGACCTCGGCCAGCGAGGTGGCAATAACGCCAAGGCAAAACGCCGCGACCAGGCGAGCGTCCACAGCAAGACCCATGGCGGCCGCAATACAGCACGCCAGCACGATCGATTTGTCGAAAAGCCTGTTCATACGGGTATTGTACGCGAAGCCGCGCGTGGTGGAGGGACCGCCTGCGCAACCGTGACATTCCTCCCACGCGGCAAAGCGGGGACGTCGGCAGGCCGCACGGCCAAGCTCCGCACTCGTGACAAAGCTCACTGGTGCGCGTCGGCGGCTCCTGCGATGATGCAATCGTACCGGGCCGCAATCAACAGAAGGGCCGCCTCATGACAGACATCGTCCACGTCGAAAACCTCGTCAAGCGCTACGACGATCTTATTGCGCTCGACCACTTTAACCTGAGCATCGCCCCCGGCGAGATCTTTGGCCTGCTGGGCCCCAACGGCTCGGGCAAGACCACGTCCATCAACTGCATCCTGCAGCTGCTCGCCTACGACAAGGGCACCATCGAACTGTTCGGCGAGCCCATGACGCCCGCCCGCTACGACCTCAAGCGCCGCATCGGCGTGGTGCCGCAGCAGGTGGCGGTGTTCGACGAGCTTACGGTGCGCGAGAACATCGACTATTTCTGCAGCCTCTACGTCAACGACCGCAAGCGCCGCCGCGCGCTGGTCGACGAGGCCATCGACTTTGTCGACCTGGGCGACTTTGCCAAGTTCCGCCCCGGCAAGCTCTCGGGCGGCCTGGCGCGACGCCTCAACATCGCCTGCGGCATCGCGCACAAGCCCGAGCTCATCTTTTTTGACGAGCCCACGGTGGCGGTCGACCCGCAGAGCCGCAACGCCATCCTGGAGGGCATCTGCCGCCTGCGCGACGAGGGCGCCACGGTGGTGTATACCAGCCATTACATGGAGGAAGTCGAGCAGATCTGCAGCCGCATCATGATCATGGACGGCGGCCGCGTGCTGGCGCAGGGCACCAACGACGAGCTCAAACGCATGATTCAGATGGGCGAGCGCGTGACCGTCGAGGTGGGCGCCGTCGAGCCAGCCACGGTCGAGCGGCTGCGCGCCCTCGAGCACGTGCTCAGCGTCGAGCTGTCCGGCGGCGAGCTCGTCTGCACCTGCGAGACGAGTCCGCACAATCTGGTCGACATCCTCGACACGCTGCGCGCTGCCGACGTTGCGCTCGGCCGCGTGTGGAGCGAGCCGCCGACCCTCAACGACGTGTTCCTCGAGATCACCGGCCGCGAGCTGCGCGACTAGGGGGCAGCCATGTTCAACACCATTATCATTACGGTCAAGACGCTGCTGCGCCGGCCGAGCACGTGGGTCTGGGGCGCGATCTTTCCCGTCGCGCTTTCCACGATGTTCATGTTTATGTTTGCGAACCTCAGCTCCGACGGCACGGTCGACCCGGTGCCGGTGGCCGTCGTAGCGGATGAGGCCTGGGACGCCTCGACCTTTAAGGACGTGGCGACGTCGCTTGCCAAGGAAGGCGACGACCAGCTGCTCGAGATCCACGAGTGCGACGACGCAGCCGATGCGAACCGTGCGCTTAAGGCCGGCGAGGTCGCGGGCATCTATACGGTCGACGATGCGGGCACGCCCAAACTCACGTTGCTTTCGAGCTATGGCAGCTCGCGTGCGACGTCGGTGCTCACCGACCGCAGTATTCTGGAGACGGTGGCAAGCTCGTATACACAAAATG
The DNA here is from genome assembly GCA_902488525.1 of uncultured Collinsella sp. Classification (GTDB taxonomy): domain Bacteria; phylum Actinomycetota; class Coriobacteriia; order Coriobacteriales; family Coriobacteriaceae; genus Collinsella. Next base: position 17,846 of record CABTWP010000033.1, on the reverse strand, counting down.
CCGAGCTCATGTCCCAGATTGCCCAGGACAACCCGGCGGCGCTCGCCGACCCGGAGGCGGTTGCGCGCGCTCTATCGCTCGAGGGCGGTACCCGCCGCGTAAGCCTGACACGCACCACGCCCGATGGCACGGTCATCTACTATTACGCGCTTTTTGGCCTGGTCGCGATGATGTCTGCGGAGTTTGCCGCCTTGAGCGTCGTCGACCTGCAGCCCAATCTGTCGGGCCTTGGCGCACGTCGCTGTGTGGGCGGTCTTTCCAAGACGGCATCGCTGACCGGCATCTTTGTCGGCTCGTGGCTGGTCTCCTTTGCCTCGATGACGATCGCGATCGGCTACGTGCGCCTGGTCGTGGGCGTCGACTTTGGCGGGCGCGAGGGGCTGTGTCTGGTGGGTGGCGCCGCTTCCGCGCTTGCCGCCATGGGCTTGGGCCTTTTTGTGGGCACGCTTCCCGTTAAGGGCGGCAAGGCGTCCAAGTCCGGCATCCTCACGGGCTTTGCTACCACGTGCGCCCTGTTCGCCGGCCTCTACGGCGAGCCGGCGATGGCGCTTGCCGACGACGTCGCCCGCGCCTGCCCGGCCGAGTGCTGGCTCAACCCCGTCAAGCTCATCTGCGACATGTTCATCCGCCTGTATTTCTTTGAGGACCTGGGCCCCTTTGTCGTTCGCGCCGGCGCGCTGGTCCTTATGGCGCTGCTGTTCGTTGCCGCCGCCACGCTGACCTTTGGAAGGAGCCGCTATGAGCACCTTTAAGACTGCGCTTCGCATGGCGCTGGCGCACCCGTTCTACCTGCTCATCTATACGGTGTTCATCTCGCTCATGGGCGTATTCATCGCGGCATCGGTGAGCTGGAACTCGTCGCAGCTCACCGAGTACGAGCCCTACGATGCCAACGTGATCGTGGTCGACCGTGACGACAGCGACCTTTCGCATGCGCTCACCAAGCACCTGGGGTCGCGCTTTGAGTTGGTCACGGGCGTCGGCGACGATACCTACGATCTTGCGGACGCGCTCTCCAAGAGCAACAGCGCCAAGGGTAGCGCCGACTGCGTGTTCTTTATCCCGGAGGGGTTTGAGAACGACCTGGTCGCGGCCGCCCGCGCGGGGGAGGCCCTGCCCAAGCTCGATGTGACCTACGGTGCCGGCACCATGGCGGCGGCGCTTTCGTCTGCTGAGGCCTCGCGCTGGATTTCGCTCGCGGGCGCTGCAGCGGCCCTAGAGCCCGCCGCCTCTAATGGTAGCGTCGCCAAGGCCGCCGAGCATGCCGCCGCCAAGCGCGCCGAGGTCCAGATTGAGCAGGTCAAGGTTGGTTCGACTGCCGCCGCCATGCTCAAGTCGTATTTCAACTTTGGCGCGTACGCGATTATCTCGTCGGTCATCGTATCGGTGGGGCTGGTGTTCTCGGGCATGAACGAGCCCGAGCGCGTGCGTCGTATGGATGCCGGCCCAATCTCCGAGCGCCGGCGTTCGCTCGCCGTGTTTGCGGCCGCCACTGTGATCACCGTCTGCATCTGGTTTGTGTCGAGCATGATGGGCGTCGTGGGCTTTGCCGGCGCGGTTGCCGAGGTCGGCGTGGGTCGTGTGTGCCTGGCGCTGGCGGCGACGTTTGCCCTGGCGTGCACGCCTCTGGCCGTTGGCTTTGCCCTTTCGAGCCTGGGTGCGCGTGAGGAGCTGCTCAACGGTGTGGGCAACCTGCTCGGCATGCTCATGACGTTTTTGGGCGGCGCCTGGATGCCGCTGTCGCTGATGGGCCCAGCCGTGCAGACCGCGGCGCATTTTGTGCCGACGTATTGGGTGAACGACGCGATTGGCAAGGCGCTCGCCGCGGACCTGACGTCCACCGTGCTGGGCGACATCGCTTGCGATCTGGGCGTCACAGTGCTCTTTGCCGCGGCCATTGCCGCCGTAGGCCTGGCCCTCTCACGCGCCAAATCCCGCGCCTAGTCTGAAATAAATCCTAGGCCTCGCCCCAAAATAGTTCGCCAAGGTTTACTATTACGTTCATAAAGTAGTACGAGGCTAACAATGGGGGATACCATGGCAACGCAGGAAGCCTACGTCCAGGTTAAGGATCTCAAAAAGCACTACGGCGACGGTGATGCGCGCCTGACGGTACTCGATGGCATCGACGTGTCCATCAACCGCGGCGAGATTTGCGTCATGCTGGGGCCCTCGGGCTCGGGCAAGTCGACCTTTCTCAACCTGATCGGCGGCCTGGAGGATGCTGACGGCGGCTCCATCATGGTGGACAGCTGCGACCTCACGGTGCTCAAGCCTGCCGACCTGGGCGAGTATCGCCGCCGTGAGCTGGGCTTTGTCTTCCAGTTCTACAACCTGGTGCCCGACCTCACCATCAAGGAGAACATCGAGGTCACGGCGCACCTGTCCAAAAACCCGCTCAATGTCGACGACCTGCTGCGTTCGCTGGGTCTTTACGAGCACCGCAACAAGTTCCCGCGCCAGGTCTCGGGCGGCCAGCAGCAGCGCTGTGCCATCGGCCGTGCGCTCGTCAAAAACCCGGGCCTGCTGCTGTGCGACGAGCCCACGGGCGCGCTCGACTATAAGACGTCCAAGGAAATCTTGCAGCTCATGGAGGATGTAAACCGCACCTACGGCTGCACCATCATCATTGTCACCCACAATGCCGCCATCGCGCGCATGGCCAATCGCGTGCTGCGCCTGCGCGACGGGCGCATCGTCGAGGATGAGCTCAACGAGTCGCCCGTTGCGGCCGCCGAGCTCGATTGGTAGGCGGCGCCATGACACCTCTCGCAAAACGTCTCCCGCGCGAGCTGCGCCGCAATATCGGCAAGTACCTGGGCATCTTTTTGCTTATGTGCGGAAGCATCGCTCTCACCTCGGGTTTTTTGCTCGCAGCGCATTCCATCGGCTGCCTTATCGACGACATGCGCGATGCGTACACGATTGAGGACGGCCGCGTGACCACCTCCTTCGAGGCCACCAAAGACCAGCTCAAGGCGGCCGAGGATGCAGCCGGCGACGTCGGCGGCGTTACGCTCTACAAGAATTTCTCCATCGACGCCATCATCAAAAAGACCGCCGGCGACGACGGCACCAAGCGCACGCTGCGCACCTATGCGCACCGCACCAAGGTCGATATCGCGTCCTACTGTGAGGGCAGGGAACCCAAGGCGGACGACGAGGTGGCAATCGACCGTGTCTTTGCCACCAACAACGACCTCGCCGTGGGCGATAAGGTTGAGCTTGAGGGCCGCACCTACATCATCTGCGGCATCATGACCCAGCCCGATAGCCAGGCGCTGTTCCTCAACAATTCGGACTTTACGGTGAACACCATCACGTACGGCGTGGCCGAGGTCACCGATGGCGGCTTTGCCGCGCTCGAAGATGCCGACGGCGCACCCGCCTACACCTACTCCTTCACCTTTACCGATCGCGACCTCCCCACCGCGGACCGCATCGACGCCGAGCAAGATATGGTCGAGGCGCTGACCGATGCCGATGCGCGCGTGGACGATCTGATCGATGCCGATTCCAATCAGGGCATTGGCTATGCGCGCGACGACGTGGACGGCGACTCCATGATGTGGACGACGTTGCTCGACATCATCATCGTGATCATGGCGTTCGTCTTTGTGGTCCTTACCGACGCCACCATCGAGGAGGAGAGCGCCATCATCGGCACGCTGCTCGCCAGCGGTTATCGCCGTCGCGAGATCGTGCTGCACTACCTGGCACTTCCCGCCATCGTGGGCGTGGTCGCGGCGCTTTTGGGCACTGCGCTCGGCGTTGTGTTCTTTACCGAGCCCATGCGCAGCCTCTATTACGTTTCGTACAGCCTGCCGCCCTTCCAGGTGTACTGGAGCTGGGAGATCTTTGTGAAGTGCGCCGTGGTTCCCGCCGCCGCGCTCATCCTCATCACGCTGGTGGGCCTGCTTCGCAAAATGGGCAAGACGCCGTTGCAGTTCCTTCGTCACGAGGCGAGCGGCAAATCGGGCACCAAGCGCGGTATGCAACTGCCGGAGCGCATGGGTTTTGTTTCCCGCTTCCGCCTGCGTATCTTTCTGTGCAACCTGGGCAACTTTGCCACGCTCTTTGTGGGCATTGCGTTTGCCTCGCTGCTGCTGCTCTTTGGCCTGGCGATTCTGCCCACGATGACGCACTACGCGGACAACCTCGAGACAAGCCTGGTCGCCGAGCACCAGTACACGCTCAAGGCGCCGCTGGAGCTCGAGGGCACTGCCGAGGAGCGCGAGCAGTGGTCAGCACTCGAGCGCTTGCAGTCGGTTGACGGCGCGCTGCTTTCCGCCGCCCAAGATGCCGATGACGAGCTTGACGGCGCGGCCGATGCGGCGCAGACGGCAGCCGATGCCGCGACCGCATCTCCGTCTGCCGAGAGCCTGACTGCGGCGCAGGATGCGCTTACCAAGGTCCAGGACAAGAAGGATGCGCTTTATGCGCGCCTCGATGACCTTGCCGATATCCTCGGCTGCAACCGCGACGAGACTATCGACCTGATTGACAAGGCCTCTAAGATCGACACCGACAACGACGACATTCACCCGGTCAACACGATTGACAACGGCGCGGGCGCAATCGCGCAGGCCGAGAAATATGCCGTTTACCAACTGCAATACGACCGCGGCGATGGTAATGGCGAGGAGACGATTTCTGTCTACGGCATCTCGCCCGATTCGCGCTACTGGAAAGGGCTGGACGTCGGCGACGGACGCGTCGTCTTTGGCGGTGGCTTGCTCGACAAGTTTGGCTGGAGCGAGGGCCAGAACGTCACGCTCGGCGACAAGTATGAGGGCGAGAATTATTCCCTTGAGTATGCGGGCAAGGACTGTGCCTGGGGCTCCAAGTCGGACATGAATATCTATATGAGTATCGATGACTTTAACGAGCTCTTTGGCAACGATGCGGCCTACTTCAACGGCTATGTGAGCGACGAGAAGCTCGACCTCGACGCGCGCTACTTTGCCGGCGACACCACGCCCGACGACATGCGTGCCGTGGGCGACCAGTTCATCGGCATGATGAGCAAAATGATCGGCATGATGGTCGGGCTCGCGGTGTTTATCTTCCTGCTGTTTATGTACCTGCTGACCAAGGCGGTGATCGACCACAGCGCCCGTTCGATCAGCTACATGAAAGTCTTTGGCTATCGCGATAGCGAGATCTCGCATCTGTACATCCGCTCGATCACGCTGTGCGTGGCGGCGTCGCTCGTGCTGAGCCTGCCGGTCATTATTGGCTCGCTCACGGCCATCTTCCGCTCGATGCTGCTCGCCTACAACGGCAATATCGAGATCTACGTGCCCGCTTGGTCCATGGCGGCGTGCGTGGGCATTGGCTTTGTGACCTACCTGGTCGTGGCGCTGCTGCACACGCGCTCCATCAAGCGCGTGAGCCTGGCCGAGGCCCTCAAAGTCCAAGAGTAGTCATTTAAGAACATCCCCAATGACTAGGTGCCGTACTTGACTTTAACTCTGCTTTAACTGGTACCATCCTCTATGTCTGTAACGCCATATAGACCGAGGGGATAGATCTATGACCGCAACTGCACCCGCAGCACCCGCTAAGGTGTACTTCACCAACCTGCGCACGCATGCTCGCGAGAGCCAGCTCGACAAGCTCAAGCGCCTCATCCGTCACGCCGGTATCGAGCAGATCGACTTTGAGAACAAGTTCGTCGCCATCAAGATTCACTTTGGCGAGCTGGGCAACCTGAGCTTTTTGCGCCCCAACTACGCCCGCGCCGTCGCGGACGTCGTGAAGGAGCTGGGCGGCAAGCCCTTCCTCACCGACTGCAATACGCTCTATGTCGGTAGCCGCAAAAACGCGCTCGAGCACATTGATACCGCCTACCAGAACGGCTTTACCCCGTATGCTACGGGTTGCCAGATCATCATTGCCGACGGCCTCAAGGGCACCGACGAGGCGCTCGTCCCGGTCGAGGGCGGCGAGTACGTGCACGAGGCCAAGATCGGTCAGGCGCTCATGGATGCCGATATCGTGATCAGCCTCACCCACTTTAAGGGCCATGAGCAGGCCGGTTTTGGCGGCGCCATGAAGAACCTGGGCATGGGAGGCGGCAGCCGTGCCGGCAAGATGGAGCAGCATGCCGCCGGCAAGCCGAACGTCGCGACCGAGCACTGCGTTGGCTGCCATGCCTGCGAAAAGATCTGCGCGCACAACGCTATCTCGTTCGACGGCACCCGCGAGCGCGAGCTTGCCAGCGGCGCTACTCGCACGGTGCACGTGGCTGCCATCGACCACGATCGCTGCGTGGGCTGCGGACGCTGCATTGCGGCATGCAACCAGGACTGCATCAAGCCCGGTTATGAGGCCGCGGCCGACGTGCTCAACTGCAAGATCGCCGAGTATACGAAGGCCGTCGTCGACGGCCGCCCGAGCTTCCACATCTCGCTTGCCATGGACATCAGTCCCAACTGCGACTGCCATCCCGAAAACGATACGCCTATCGTCAACGACATCGGCATGTTCGCGAGCTTCGACCCGGTCGCCATCGACCAGGCCTGCGCCGACGCCGTCATGGCGTCTGAGCCGCTGCCCAACACCGAGCTCACCGATAGCGCGGCCAAGATGGAGCACAACCACGAGCATCTGGAGGGCGAGCAGGCCAAGGATCCCTTCTGCATCACGCATCCCGACACCGACTGGCGCGTGTGCATCGCGCACGCCGAGAAGATCGGCCTGGGCACGAGCAAGTACGAGCTCATCGAGGTCAAGTAGCACCTAGCTATTAGACAAAACAAGCGCCTTTGTAGCACAACTGTTAGCAAAAGCCGCCCGTGAGCACAGTGCCCACGGGCGGCTTTTCGGAAGTGCTAGGGGGTCAGATAGGCCAGTAAACCGTACTATTTGCCTAAAAATACTCGTCGAGGAAGTCGTCGACCGTGTTCCAGTAGAGTTCGGGGTCGACCTGCGCGCTCTTGGCGTGGGTGGCGCCATGGACGGTGAGCTTTTGCTTGACCTTGCTGGCGCACGCGTCGTAGTTTTGGTCGAGCATGCTGTACGGCACAAAGGTGTCTTGGTCACCGTGGATAAACAGCATGGGAACCGTCGCACGCTTGAGCTGTTCCACGCTGCTCGCCTTATGAAAGTCGTAGCCCGCGCGCACGTTGCACACCAAGTTTGCTACATCGAGCAAGGGAAAGCTGGGCAGGCCGAACACGTCCTTGAGCTGCAGAGAAAACTCGTCCCAAACACTCGTATAACCGCAGTCCTCGATAATGCATTTCACGTTTGCGGGCAGAGGTTCCCCCGCGACGTTCATGGCGGTCGCCGCGCCCATGGATTCGCCAAAGACCAGGATGCGCGCCTTGGGGTCAGCCTGAACGATTCGCTCGATCCATGCGACGATGTCGAGGCGCTCGGGCCAGCCCATGCCGATATAGTCGCCGCCGGAGCGCTCGTGGGCGCGGGCGGCGGGTGCGAGTACGTTCATGCCACGGTCGTGGAAGCGTTTGGCGTATCGGGCCATACCGATGGGCTCGTTGGTATATCCATGCAGGCAGACGGCGTAGTCGTGCGTGCTCTCCGACGCAGCAAAATACCAGGCGGCAAGCTCGGTCCCGTCGTCCGCGGTGAGGTTGCTGCTCTTGCGGTTCTCTTTAAACCATGCCCGCGCCTCGGTATCCTCGGCATCCGGCTGCTCACCTTCTTTGTCGTTCTTGCTATCCTGCATCATCTTCATGGTGTATGGCGCGCGGGGATTCAGCGCGAAGTCAAACAGAAAGTTGCCGGCAAATCCGAGCAGCGCAACGACAACCACTAGTGCAACGATGCCGGCTATCTTGAGCTTTCGATGGGAACGTGCGTTTTGAGCCATGCGGTATTCTCCTATAAGATGTTAATACATCAACATTTAATGCAAGCGCATTATGGACGTTCGCCGTTGATGCGTCAACAGGCAAAGAATGGGTAAACAAAGGGTCACGTATGGTGCAAATTTCGCACGTACCTAGACGCTTTGATATAGTGTTGAGAACTCTTTACGTTGGAGGATGTAACCGGCATGTCCGATTCGAGCGACAGTTCTAAGCCGCGACCCAAGACCGCGGTCGTTCCACACTACACAGTGGGCGAGGAGATCATGAACTCCGTCACCCATGGTGTCGGCTGCCTGCTGGGTATCGCGGGCCTGGTGCTCCTGATCGTATTCGCCGCCCTGCGCGGCGGAGGCCCGGCCCATATGGCCGCGGCGATTGTCTATGGCGTCAGCATTATTCTCGAATACCTTGCCTCCACGCTCTACCATGCGATTCAGCCCGCGGGTGCCAAGCGTGTGTTTCGCATTATCGACCACAGCTGCATCTACCTGCTCATAGCTGGCAGCTATACGCCGTTTTGCCTCATCACGCTCGCAAACGACGGTGGCCCCGTGCTGTTTTTTGCCGTATGGGCCATCGCCATTATCGGCATCGCCCTCGAGTGCTTTTTGCGTGAGCGCCAGCCGCATTGGGTAAGCGGTCTGGTCTATCTGCTGATGGGCTGGCTCGTCGTCTTTAAGCTGCCCGAGCTCGTGTCGCTGCTCAACCCCGTGGCACTTGCCCTGCTCGCTGTCGGCGGCGTGTGCTACACCGTGGGCGTGCCGTTCTACATCGCCAAAAACGTGCGTTATCTGCACAGTGTGTTTCACCTGTGGGTGCTCGCCGGCAGTATCTTCCAGTTCATGGCGGTGATCCTCTTCGTAATCTAGCGATCGCGTCTGCGCGCCCGCGTTCTCGTTTGGGCGCCGGTGCAATTGCCGTATCCGCCATCAACGTTTTAACCTGACGTCCCGAATCTTGGAGGTTCGAGAAACTCCCGATGGACATAACCATCTCCCTTATCACCACCCTCGTTTTGACCCTCATCAACGGCTACTTCTCTATGTCCGAGATGGCGCTCACCACGGCCAAGCGCGCCGTGTTGGAGCACGAGGCCGAGGAAGGCGACAAGCGCGCCGAGCGTGCCATTAAGCTGGCTGCCGACTCCGACCAGCTGCTCGCCACCATCCAGGTTGCCATCACGCTCGTGGGCTTCGCCTCGTCCGCCGTCGCCTCGACGAGTCTGTCCGACCCGCTCGCCACGTGGCTCATGAGCTTTGGCATCGCGCCGCTCTCCGCCATCGCGCGCGGCCTGGCGCCGGTCATCATCACCGTCGCGGTCGCCTTCGTGTCCATCGTGATCGGCGAGCTCGTCCCCAAGCGCATCGGCCTGGCCAATGCCGAGGGCGTGTCCAAGCAGGTCGTGGGACCGTTGTCGTTTTTCCAAAAGATCGCCCGTCCGCTCGTGTGGCTGACCGGCGCCTGCTCCGATGGCCTGGCCCGCATCCTGCGCATCAAGAGCGCCGACGACCGCCAAAACGTCTCGGAAGAAGAGATCAAGTACATGGTCTCGGAGCAGGACGACCTGCTCGACGAGGAAAAGCGCATGATCCACGAGATCTTCGACCTAGGCGACACCGTTGCCCGCGAGGTCATGGTGCCGCGCGTGGACACCACCATGTGCGAGGACGACGAGACGGTCGCCGACGTGTTGTCCACCATGCGCCAGACCGGCTTCAGCCGCATCCCCGTCTATCACGAGGATCCCGACAACGTCGCCGGCATTGCGCACATCAAGGACCTGATCCAACCCGCGCTCGACGGCAAGGGTGACCAGCCCATCGCCGGCTTTTTGCGCGACGCCACCTTTGTGCCCGACACCAAGGACATCCTGCCGCTACTGTCCGAGATGCAGACCTCGCACGACCAGATCGTGGTGGTCGTGGACGAGTACGGCGGCACGGCCGGCATTATCACCATCGAGGATATCGTCGAGGAGATCGTCGGCGAGATCGAGGACGAGTTCGACCCCGACAACAAGTATCTCACGCGCCTTTCGCGCCGCGAGTGGCTCGTTGATGGGCGTTTTTCGTGCGATGACGCGATTGAGCTTGGTTGGCCGCTCGAGGAAAGCGATGATTATGAGACCATCGCCGGCTGGATTTTGGAGCTTTGCGACTCGGTGCCCGACATCGGAGAGGTATTTGAGGTTGCGGGGTACAAGTTCAAGGTGCAGTCGATGCGTGGCCAGCGCATCTCGCTCATTCGCGTGATCGCTCCGGCCGAAACCGATAAGAAGGATTCCGAGTCTTCGGCAGAGAAGCCGGCGGCGTCGGGTGCGGGTTCCGCGAATCCGCACGACGGCGACGAGTAGGACAAGGAAGAGTAGGGGAGAGTTATGGCAGGCCTGTTCAACATCCTTAAGGTCACCGTCAGCGAGGACAAGATCTGCGCGCATGTGCTGGTGAACCCCGGCATGCCGCTCATGACCTCGGAGGATATCGAGGCCACGGCGCGCGTGTATTACCTGGTGCCGGCGATTGCCAAGCACCTGTGCCTGGGTGATTCCGGTCGCGAGTTCCAGGACTGCATGGGCCAGACCGAGCTTTGCCATCTGCTGGAGCACGTGACGGTCGAGCTCATGAACGAGACCGGTCTTGCCGGTAGCATCTCGTGCGGCCGCACGCGCGTAAGTGAGCACGACGAGCGCGTCTTTGAGGTTGAGCTTTCGTGCCCCGACGACGCGCTGGCCATCGGTGCGCTGTCTTCGGCCACCTTTATGATGGACTGGGCGTACCTGCACGCCGACCAGCCTGCCCCCGACGTGGAAGGCACGGTCGCGGGCCTGCGCAACCTGGTGCTGGGCATGCGCGCCGAGGCCGAGGGCAAGGATCCTCACGAGGCCGTCGCCGCTGCGAACGGCGAAGATGCTGCCGAGGACGAGGGCGCTGACGAGGGCGATGTGCCGGCCGACGCCGAGTCCGTTGCCGATGCGACCGCCGAGCCTGTTCCCACCGAGCCCCAGGGTGTCCCCAACTTTGACGACGAGCCCCAGGTGGCGATTGATACCGAGGGCGCGGTTGCCGAGAACCACGAGGCTTCCGCTGCCGTCTTTGGCGGTGCGGCGACGGTTCCGGCAGGACCTGCGCATGAGGGCAGCCTGCCGCTCGTGGACGGCGCCGGCGAGGACCCGGGTGCCACGGCGGCCATGCCGGCTATGCCCCAGGAGTAGGCCTACGCGTTTATCACCATCACGTACCTGCGCCTTTGCCGTACGCAGATGAGCGGAGCGGCAAGTGATGCGCTGCGGGTATAATGGACAGCATTCAAACGGTGGGCACCGACGTGCCCGCAGGAGAGGAATGATCATGGGTAAGACTTTCAGCTTTGTCTCCGGCGCACTTTTTGGTGCCGCTGCCGGCGCTATTGTCGGCGTTGCTCTGGCCCCGCGCTCGGGCGCCGAGACCCGCGCCATGGCTGCCGATATCGCCAACGACGCCTGGGACAATATGCGCGACACCTACGAGCACAGCGCCGAGGAGGCCCGTGCTGCGGTGAATGACTTTGGCCCGATGGTCGACGCCAAGACCGATGACCTGCGCGCCAAGGTCGATCTGGCCCGCGAGCGCATGGACCAGCTGCGCGAGCAGCTCAACGATGCCATCTCGGGTGGCAACGTGACGCCCGCCGCCGACGTCGTGGTCGAGAACGCCGTCGAGGCTGATACCGCGGCTGCGGAGCCCTCGACCGAGGCATAATGCGCGCCGGGGATTTTGTCGGCGCCAAGATCTATCGCAAGCCTACTGAGGACAAGCGCATCAAAAAGGACGGCACGCCGCGCAGCCCTAAAAAGCTCGGAAAGATTCACTTTCCGGTCTTTACCCCGGGCGGTACGCGCGTGGTCGGCTTTATGGTCCGCCAGTCTGATATCGCGGGCATGATCGAGCGCCCCGACCGATTCGTAGCGCTCGACGCCATTGGTGTCTACGAGGGCGCCATTGCGGTCGATGACGTCAAGGACACGTACGATGCCGCCGCTGCCAAGCGCCTCGACATCAACCTGGACGATTGCATCATCTGGGTCGGTATGGACGTGCGCACGGAATCAGGCGACGTCGTGGGCTATTGCTCGGACGTTGAGTTCAAGCCACGCTCGGGCATCGTGCAGGCATTCTATGTGACCGCCGGTGCTGCTTCGAGTGTTTTGGTTGGTGACACGCAGGTGCCGCCGACGATGCTGCGCGGCTATGCGGACGGCGCGATGATTGTTTCGGACGAGGTCAAGTCGCTCGGGTATTCGGGCGGTGCGGCTGCCAAGGCCGCCGAGGCCAGCGTCGTGGTGGGCGACAAGGTCAAAAAGGGCGCCAAGGTGCTCGACGACAAGGGATCGGTTGCCGTGGACAAGGGCAGTCGCGCACTGGGCAAGCAGCTCGGCAAGACGCGCGGCATGTTCAAGGCCTTTAAGGACGAATACCAAAAGGCGAGCGGAGGCTCGTCAAAAGCTACAAAATAGCGACGTACCAAATGATGGGAGGCAAGCCGGAGACCTGTTGCTCCGGCTTGCTGTGTTTATGGGGGAGGGCACATGCGCCAAAACGGATCCAACTTAAACGGGCGTTCGGGTGTGCGTCCGACGGCGCGCCGCGACCTGGGGCAGCTGCCCAGCGGTCAGCGCAAGCGTCACCGTAAGCCCGGCGTGATGTATCTCAACCATAGCCGCGGCTTTAGCGACCGCAGCGCTCGCATCGGCAACAGCCGTACGCCCCGTCGTTCGTCTCGCCTGCCCTATGCGCTCATTGCCGTGGGCTGTGCGCTCGTGCTGTTTATCGCTGCCGTCGTGGGCTACGTCAACCGCAGCGTGGACGTGGAACTCAACGGCCAGAAGACCGCGGTGCGCGTGGGCTCTACGCTGCAGAATCTCATCGATGAACAGGATTTGACTGACACCTACGACGCAGGCGACCTGCTGGCCGTCGATGACAGCGTGCTCAAGCGCCATGGGGGCGAAAAGCTGTCGGTGAAGGTCGACGGCAAGCGCGTGAAACAGGGCAAATGGGATAGCCGCGAACTTGAGGGCGGCGAGAAGGTGACGGTCAAGGATGGCCGTAACACCTACGAGAAGCACGAGGTTCAGGCTACGGTTATCGAGCCCAAGCTTAAGGTCGAGGGCGCGGGCGCTATCGAGTATGTGCAGACATGGGGTGTCCAGGGCCGCTCCGAGGTGTGGGTTGGTGAGCAGTCGGGCAAGACACAGGACCGCGGCGAGGTTGTGCCCGCCACCGATTGCGTTGTTGCGTGCGCCAGCGTGGCGCCCAAGGGCAACGAAAAGTACGTGGCGCTGACGTTTGACGAGGGTCCGAGCGGTGCCACCAAACAGATCTTGCAGGTGCTCAAGGAAAAGGGCGTCACCGCGACGTTCTTCCTTTCGGGCGATGCGGCCGAGGCCTCGCCTGCCACGGCCAAGGCGATTGTCGATGCCGGGTGCGAGATCGGATCCAACAGCTACAGCGACGATTCGCTCAAGGGTCAGGACCGTGAGGCGGTACGCGAACAGATCACGAAAGGCACCGATGCGATTAAGTCGGCGACTGGCGTGAAGACGATGCTGCTGCGTGCTCCCTACGCTGCCTTTGACGAGCAAAACTGGATTGATGCGATGGATCTGGTCTCCGCCGTGGTCTCGTGGAATATTGACTCGGGCGACTGGCTGCTCAACGGTGCCGACGAGCAGGTCTCGACGGTGCTCGATTCGGTGACGCCGGGCAATATCGTGCTGCTCACCGACAGAGACGAATGCGCCGAGCAGACGCTCGAGGCGCTGCCGCAGATTATCGACGGCCTCATTGCCGACGGCTACAAGATCGTGACGCTCAGCGACCTGGTCAAGACGGACACGTCGCTGAGCAAAAAGCTCACCTCGCTGACGAAGGTCACCATGCCCAAGGACGCCGTGTTCCCCCAACTTGCCGAGGACGACGACACCACAGAGTAGTCATTGGGTAGTCGTTTAAGAACGTCCCCAACGGCTATGTCACGGATGCGTCAGCGTTTGGTATGCCTGCAATGTGCAGCGCATAAATTCGATGTCGCAGGGCGATGCTGATGCTATAGTTACTGCGGTTAATGAGGGTCAAGAGAAAGGTTACAGGTGAAATCCAAACCTCGACCATACAGTCGATGACCCCGTGCAGGTGCTTTTTGCGCATGCACGGGGTGTAAGCGTCGAGCGGCGTGCCGCCCGCGCATGCGTATACATATCCAGAAGCCCCCGGACGCCGCACGCGCGGCCGCGTCCGGGGGAATAATGATGGGGAGCACCATTGAATTATCTGAGTGAGATGCTCAAATTGCCGGTCTTGGACGTCGACGGCGAAAAGCTCGGTGTGGTCAACGATTTTGGCATTGCTACCGGCGAAGTTTTTCCGCACGTGACGTCGCTCGCGTTCCGCGGCCCCGGCAAGACGCCGTTTATGATCAGCTGGCGCAAATGGGTCGATCGTATCGACGAGACGGGTGTACACCTTAAGACGTCGGCCACCGAAATCCGTTTTTCGTACCTGCAGCCGACCGAACTCTTGCTTGCCCGCGACGTGCTCAACAAGCAGATCGTCGACACGCAGGGCATGAAGGTCGTGCGTGTAAACGACATCAAGTTTTCCATGTCGGGCGAAAACCAGCTGCGCCTGCTGGGCGCCGAGGTCGGTGCCCGCGGTCTGCTACGCGCCATCAGCCCCGCGCTCGAGCATATCGTCGAAGGCTTTATGAAGCACCTGGGCAAGCCGCTCAGTGAGGACATCATCGCTTGGTCCTACATGGACCTGCTCGACCGCTCGACCAAGAACATTCAACTCTCGGTGTCGCACAAGACGCTCGGCGAGCTGCACCCTGCCGACATCGCCGACATTATCGAGCAGCTCGACCCGCGCCTGCGTGCGCAGGTGTTTGCGCAGCTCGATACTGCCCAGGCCGCCGAGGCCATCTCGGAGTTCGATGACGACGAGCTTATGACCGAGATGCTCGAGGGCCTGTCCGACACGGACGCATCGTCGATGCTGGCCATGATGGACCCGGACGATGCAGCTGACCTGATCGACGAGCTCGATTACGAGAAGGCCGAGAAGCTCCTGCGCCTGATGGGCGTCAAGGAGGAGAAGGCGATTCGTAACCTGCTGGGATATGAGGACAACACCGCCGGCCGCATCATGACCTCGGAGTTCGTCTCCCTGCCCGCCACGGCGACGGTCGGTGACGCCATCGAGGCGATTCGCGAGCTCGACGAGGACTTCGAGAGCGTCTACTACGTCTATACCGAGGATCCGAGCGGCATGCTGACCGGCGTGCTTTCGCTGCGCACGCTGATCGTAGCCGACCGCGACGCCACGCTGGGTCAGCTGGCCTATCGCGACCTGGTCTATGTGTCGCCCGACGAGGACCAGGAAGACGTGACGGACGAGATGACCAAGTACGACCTGGTTGCCATCCCTGTCTGCGACGAGAACCGTCATATCCTGGGTATCGTGACCTTCGACGACGCCATGGACGTTATCGCCGAGGAGCATCAGGAGGACCTGCAGATCGCCGGTGTCGGCTCGGGCGATAGCGCGTCGGACGACTCGACGAACGTGCTCAGCTGGTTCGTGCATCGTCAGTACTGGGTCGTCGTGTGGGGCATCGCCTCGTGCATCATGGCAACGGTGCTGGGGACGGCGCTGGGCTCCGCGCATTTGGTGGTGTTCCCCATGTGCGCCATGCCGCTCGTGTTGCTGGCTGCCTCGCGTATGGTGTCGTTCGTCAAGAACTACTTCCTGGAGTATGACGGTCACGACGACGAGCCCAAGCCGTATCTGGGGTTCTTCTTCCAGAGCACGGGCATGGGCCTGATTCTGTCACTCGTGACCTATCTGTGCGCCCAGCTGGTGCGCACCGCTGCGTTCCCCGATGCGCCCATGTTTGAGGAGCAACTCTTTACCGGGTGCTTTAATATCGCTGCCATCATTTGCCTGGTTGGCAACATGAGCGCCGTGATTTACCTGATGGTGCTGTTCTGGCGTGACGAGCATGACCTCAACACGTCGGGCACCGCCATGAACGTTATTGCCGTCATGATCTCGTGCGTAGCGTACTGCGCCGCTGCGGTGCTGCTCACCATGTCGGTCATGGGTTAGGTGGTCGCGTGCAAAATACCAAGCAAAAGTCGGGCACCAAGCAAAAGTTGACCATCGCGGCCATCTTTGGCGCTATGGGTCCCGGTCTGCTGGCGGCGCTTTCGGGCAATGACGCCGGCGGCATTGCAACGTATTCCAGCGCGGGTGCCAGCTATGGCTACAAGATGCTCTGGATGCTTCCCGTCATGACTGTGCTGCTCATCGTGACGCAGGAGACCGCGGCGCGCTGCGGCTGCGTCACGGGCAAGGGCCTGGCATCGCTCATTCGCGAGCGCTTTGGCGTGCGCAAGAGTGTACTTGCTATGGCGGCGCTGTTGATCGCCAACACGGCTGTGACCATTTCGGAGTTTGCGGGCATCGCCAGCGGCCTTGCCCTCTTTGGCGTGCCGGCGAGCATTTCGGTGCCGCTGGTGGCGCTGCTGGTGTGGATGCTTACCATGTCGGGCAGCTTCCAGCGCATCGAGAAGATTCTGCTGCTGGTGAGCTGCGTGTTCGTGACCTATATTGTCGCCGCGTTTATGGCTGGCCCCAACTGGGGTGAGGTCGCGGTCGACCTGGTCGTGCCTAACATTCAAAATGACCCCAGCTACGTGTCGCTCGTGGTCGCAACGATCGGTACCACCATCGCGCCGTGGATGATTTTCTTGGCGCAGAACAACGTGGTCGATAAGAACGCGGGCGAGGACGATATCGTGCTGCAGCGCATCGATACCGTGAGCGGCTCGCTTGCCGCCGATGTCATTGCCGGCTTTATTATCATCACGACCGGTACGGTGTTGTTCCCGGCGGGTATTCAGATTAGCGATGCTGCCGATGCCGCCCGCGCGTTGGAGCCTATTGCGGGTCAGTGGTCCACGGTACTGTTTGCCTCGGGCCTGGTCGCGGCGAGCTTCTTGGCTGCCTGTGTGCTGCCGGGCGTTACGTCGAGCGCTATCTGCGAGGCATTTGGCTGGGAGCGCGGTGCCGACCGCAGCTGGGACGAGGCCCCGGTCTATCGCGGCATCATTACGGCCATCATCGGTATCTCTGCCGTGCTGGTGCTTATGCCCGGCGTCGATCTGTTCCAGATTATGATGACCTCACAGGTCATCAATGGTGTGCTGTTGCCCGTGGTTCTGGTGTTCCAGGTGGTTATCGCAGCCGACCGTCACATTATGGGCACTAACCGCAACGGCCGCGTGTGGAATGTGCTCACTTGGGCGACTATCGGTGTGATTACGGTGCTCACGGTCGTCATGTTTGTTCTGCAGGCGATGGGTTACAGCGCTTAGCGCCTCTTTTGGACTCCAAACAGGCCGCAGCGATGGGCTACGGCCTGTTTTTGTCTGCTATAGGGTGTTAGTTATATGGCAGTGGGCAATAAATGCCAAATATGAGTACTGTTGCTAAGTGAATAGCATTTACATTCAAGAAGATAATAAACATAACCTATAGTATGTTCATTAAAATTGGCTCCAATACGCCTTAAACCAGTCAGGTTGGCTGTCTTAGGGGGTTGTAGGGTTCGCTCGGACGTCATTTTGGGTGGTTTTGCCTGCTACTAAAATGGTAACAGTACTCATATTTGCCCTTTTTTGCCCACAGACCTTTGAGGGTGCGGCGAAAAGGGCTTGTTTTGATTGTTTGGGGCAGGCGCGAGGCGCGGAAACGATGTCTGGAGCGACGGAGCGGCCTGGAATTCATCCGTAGAGGTCTTCATTGGCTGCGCCAGGAGTGTCCCTAGGTACCGGCACAGACGATATGAGCAGGACATAAAAACATTGAGAGCCCCTGCTGCATGAAAGACCGCGGATTAGGCCGACAATGGTGAGTGTCTAATCCAACCGTGGCGGCCACGCCGCATTCATGGAAGGGGCTCCCA
>CABTWP010000032.1 GCA_902488525.1 uncultured Collinsella sp. | reverse complement strand
TTCACCCTCGACGAGGTCATGCAAGAGCCCAAATAACCACCACCAAAGCCGCCGCAAAGGGCACAGGCACCTTTGTGGTGGTTTTTGCGTTTGAGCTGCTGCCCAAGGAGGTTTTCGATGATCTATATCCCGTTTTGGATTTGCATCTTTGCCGGCGCGTGGATTGATGCCCGTGAGCGGCGGTTTCCCAATGGGCTTGCCGGCGCATGTGCCGTGGCGGCGTTGGCGGGTGTTTGGCTCGACCTCGGTTTGAACACTGCGCTTGACCACGCGGGTCTTGCCGTCATTGTGTATCTTGCTCTCGTGCTGACTGAGTCCCTCTGGCGTCGTCTTCGCCAAATCCCGGGCATTGGCATGGGGGACGTCAAGGCACTCTTTGCCCTTTGTACCTTCGATCCCCTGGGCGGCGTTGTCGCGTTTGCGGTTGCGCTCCTGACCCTTGCCGTCGCTTGCCTCATCGCAAAATCACGCTCCCTGCCATTGCTGCCGTTTTTGGTGCCTATTTTTGCCATAATCGAGGTCGTGGGCTGCACTTTGTAACCGATTGCGCATCCTTCTTAAGGAGCATGCCATGGCAACTAATCAAGAAACGGCCGTCATTAAGGCGCGCATGGACCGTATCCCCTCGGCGTTGTCGCCCGAACTTGTCGAGCGCATTGCCGCCGATCGTGCTTCGGGCTATGTCAACCCGTATCGTTGCAACGACGATCAGGTCATTCGTCGTATTAATCGCGCCGCCGACAAAGGTACGCTTATGCGTCCGGCGTTTATGCGCGATACCGAAAAGATACTTCATCTTCCGGCGTACACCCGTTATGCAGGCAAAACGCAGGTCTTTAGCTTCCGTAGCAATGACGATCTGTCACGCCGCGGTTTGCACGTGCAGCTTGTCTCCCGCATTGCGCGCGATATCGGTCGCGCCCTGGGGCTCAATTGCGATCTGATCGAGGCGATTGGCCTGGGTCACGACTTGGGACACACGCCTTTCGGCCATGCCGGCGAGCGCTTCCTCAACGATATCTATCATGAGCGTACGGGGCGTTATTTTTTCCATAACGTGCAGTCGGTCCGCGTGCTCGACGCACTGTACGGCCGCAACGTGTCGCTCCAGACGCTCGACGGCGTGCTATGCCATAACGGCGAGTACGAGCAGCGTGTGTTTGAGCTCTCGGACATGAGCTCCTTTGACCAGTTTGACCAGACGGTTGAGGATTGCATTGCCACGGGCTATAGCGCAATTGGGCATCTGCGTCCCATGACGCTCGAGGGCTGCGTCGTTCGCATCTCGGATATTCTTGCCTACGTCGGTCGTGACCGTCAGGATGCGATCGCGGCGGGCCTGCTGTCACCCGACGCTTTTGATGATGGCCGGGGCGGTGCCTACAACAGCTGGATCCTTACGCACGCTTCCATCGATATCGTTGAGCACAGCTATGGTAAGCCGCGCATCGAGATGAGCGAGGACCTGTTTGAGGAAATCCGCCGAGCCAAGCGCGAGAACTACGAGAAGATCTATAGCAAGGGCGGTATCGAAGGCGATTCCGAGGTGGAGCTGCGCGAGGCGTTCGAAAAGCTCTACGACCGTTGCCTGCGGGATCTAAACAGTGGTGACGAGTCCTCTTACATCTTTAAGCACCATATTTCGCGCATTGAGCAGCAGCTTTCCTACTACGATCGCACCTATGCCTGGCAGGAGAACAAGGATCAAGCCGTGGTGGATTATATCGCGAGCATGACGGACGGTTATTTCTGCGAACTGACGAGCAAGCTGTTCCCGGGTCTAAAGTTTCCGCATCGTACCTATATTAACGAACGGTAGTTCGTATCCTTTCGGTATACTGGTTAGTTGAAAACGTTTTTGATTGATACACGGGATGGCTATGGACGACCTTTTTTCTGCTTCGACGCGCGAGCGTTCCTTTCAGAATGCGCCGCTTGCGGTGCGTATGCGCCCCAATTCGCTCGACGAGTATGTGGGCCAGCAAAAGGCCGTCGGTAATGGCTCATGGTTGCGTGCCGCGATCGAACACGACGTGCTTTCCAGTGTGATTTTGTATGGGCCGGCTGGTACGGGTAAGACGACGCTGGCCCATATTATCGCCAACCATACTAAGAGCGAGTTTGTCGAGGTCAGCGCTGTGACGGGCACCGTGAAGGACTTGCGCCGCGTGATTGATGAGGCCAAGACGCGCCTGAATACCTACGACCGCCGCACCATTCTATTCATCGATGAGATTCACCGCTTCTCTAAGTCGCAGCAGGATGCCCTGCTGCATGCAGTTGAGAACCGTACCGTCATTATGATTGGCGCCACGACGGAGAATCCGTACTTCGAGGTCAACTCGGCACTGTTGTCGCGTGGGCGTGTGGTGGAGCTTGAGCATCTGAAGGATGAGGATATCGCCACGCTTATTGAACGTGCGCTTGAGGCACCGCAGGGCTTGAACGGTAAGTTCTCGGCCGATGAGGATACGGTCAAGACCATCTGCACGCTGGCAGCGGGTGACGCTCGCTCGGCGCTCACGACGCTCGAGCTTGCGAGCGAGATTGCCGTCACGCGTCCCGATACCGAGGGAACGCCAGCGCCCGCGGCGGGGGAGCGCTATCCCATCACCGTGGATGACGTGAAGATCGCCAACCCGCGTCGCGGCTTTACATACGACAAAAACGGCGACATGCACTACGACATCATCAGTGCGTTTATTAAGTCTATGCGCGGTAGTGACCCCGATGCCACGATCTATTGGCTCGCGCGCATGATCGATGCTGGGGAGGATCCTAAGTTTATCGCTCGCCGTATTATGATTCACGCTTCTGAGGATGTTGGCAACGCCGACCCGCAGGCGCTTTTGGTGGCGCATGCCGCGTTTAAGTCTGCTGAGGTCATTGGCTATCCCGAGTGCCGCATTAACCTTGCTCAGGCTGCACTCTATGTGTGCTTGGCGCCTAAGTCAAACGCATGTGAGGCCTCGATTGACGCGGCGTTGGCCGATATTCATAGCAGCGGTTTACGTGAGGTGCCGAGTTATTTGCGCGATCGTCATCGCCCAGGTAGCGACGAATACGGTGTATATAAGTATCCGCATGATTATCCCGAAGGCTGGGTCGATCAGCGCTATTTGCCCGAAGGCTTGGAACGCGGTGCATTTTGGCAGCCTGCCGGCCGCGGTTGGGAAGAATGGCGCGTAGAGCAAAGTGAACGCGACCGCAGCGGGAATGCACCGAAGTAGCTGCTGATAATTTTGTCCCACGTTGCTGCTCATGGCATGTTCGGTCCCCTTTGGGGTACCATGGAAACCGTCTGTATATCGATTCCTTTGGGAGGCTTGTATGAGTCCCATTCAAATCGCTCTGCTGCTGCTCGCTGTTGCCGGCGTGTGGGCCATCGTTGAGCTCGCGCTTACCCTGCGCAAGACCCGTACCGTTGTCGACTCGCTCGATAAGACCGTTAACGACCTCAACAACACCATCGCCGAGGCTCAGCCTGTGGTGGCAAAGCTCGATGGCGCTGTCGATGAGCTTACGCCGGCGCTTGCCCAGATGGAGCCGCTGCTTAAGTCGAGCAAGACGGCAGTTGATGCCCTTACCTCCAATCTCGTAGAGGTCGAAGCCGTGGTTCGCGACATTTCTGAGGTCACCGGTAGCATGGCCGAGGCCAGCAATGCTGTGTCGAGCGTGACCGACTCTGCCGCCGGTGCTGTGCAGAAGCTCTTCAATAAGGTGAAGGCTCCTGCAGCTGAAGCCGAGCGCAAGCTTTCCGCTGCCGCCGAAGAAGCCGAGCAGCCGACCGAGCGCGTCTTGATTGGCAAGGCGGAGGACGAGGCCGCCGATGGCGCAGATGTGGCTCAGAAGTCTGCATCCAAGCGGGCTCAGTATTACACCTATACACCCTCCGAGACCTCTGAGGAGTCCTGCGATGAGTAGCGAAGCAGCCTGCCCCATCACGCTGACCGTTGCCGGCGACCCGCGTCTCGCTCGCCTTGTGCGCATGACGGCAGCCAACGTTGGTGCCCTGTGTTCCATGTCTGTCGATCGCATCGAGGACATCCGCATGGCTGCCGAGGAAGCCTTTATCTTTGGCTGCACGGCTGTTGATTCCGACGACATCTCAATCAAATTCGATGTCGATGAATCTCACGTTGGCATGACCTTTACCTTTGGCGATCAGGCCACCGTCGACGAGGATGACCAGGCTGCTGTTTATGCCGAGCTTATTTTGGCGAGCGTGTGCGACTCCTACGAAAAGACTGCGGCGCCCCTGACGCTTTCCCTCGACCTCAAGGCGGATATTTAATATGACCGAACGTTCCCGGAGCGGCAAGACCGCTTGGGACAAGGAGAAAACCCGCGAGCTGTTTCGTCGCTACAAGGAGACCGGTGATCCGGACGCCCGCGAACAGCTCGTCATGTCCCATATGAACCTGGTAAGGTTTCTTGCCAACAAATTTAAGAATCGCGGCGAGCCGCTCGACGACCTCATGCAGGTCGGCTATCTGGGTTTGCTCAAGGCTATCGACCGCTTTGACCCCGAGCGCGGACTCGAGTTCACGACGTTTGCGACACCCACTATCCTGGGCGAGATCAAACGCCATTTCCGCGACAAGGGCTGGAGCGTGCGCGTACCGCGTCGTCTGCAGGAACTCTCGGCCAAGGTCAACCAGGCTACTGACAAACTTACCAACGAGCTGCAGCGTTCGCCCAAGGTTGAGGAGATCGCTGAGTATCTAGATGTGACTGTCGATGAGGTCCTCGAGGCTATGGAATCGTCTTCGGCCTATACCTCGGTGCCCATCGAGGCTCCTGGTGCGTCCGATTCCGACGATGCGCCCTCGATTCTCGACCGTTACGCCGACGATGACAACGAGCTCGACTTTACCGATGACCGCCTGGTGATCGAGGAAGCCATCCGCGATTTCTCGCCGCGCGAGCGCGAGGTGATCGAGCTGCGCTTTGTGAAGGGCATGACCCAGATCGAGATTGCCAAGAAGCTGGGCATCTCGCAGGTGCAGGTCTCGCGTCTGCTGCGCCGCACGCTTAAGAAGATTCAGGACAAGATCGACCCCGACGGAGTGATGATTCGTTCATGAGTGAGCACCCCCAACAAACCGATCGCGTGCTGCGCGACACCCGCGTTCTGACGCTACGCATTTGGGCTGTTGTCGGCTGCATTGTTATTGCTGCTGTCATCTTTAACCTTATGGGCATCCTGGCATCGGTTATTGAGTTTCTTGCCGTTGGCTCCATCATTGCTTTTGTGATGTCCCCGATCACCAACTGGCTCGAGCACCATGGCGTGAATCGCGGCATCGGTTCGCTTATTGCGCTAATTGTTGTTGTTGCCGTGCTCGTCGGTGTCGTTTGCATCTTGTCGCCGATTCTCTTTGGTCAGATCATGGAAGTCCTGAGCCGCCTGCCCGAGCAGCTTCGTGTTGCGGGTGGCGATCTCAACGAGATGATCTCGCATGCCAAGACGCTCAACAACACGCCGCTCAAGGAGTATTTGGACGATAATCTTTCGTCGCTGGTTGCCGTGGCATCGAAGTATGTGTCTCAGATCGCTGCCGAGCTTGGCCGCGGTGTGTTCCCGCTCATCACCAATACGGCTTCGCAGTTGTTCGTTATCTTCCTTGGTCTGGTGCTTGCGTACTGGATGGCCTGCGACTACCCTCGCATGCACCACGAGATTTGCACCATCATCGGTCAGGAGAAGGAGACCTCGTACCGCTTTATGGTTGCCATCCTTTCTCGCTCTGTCGGCGGCTACATGCGCGGTATGGTCGTGACGTCCATCTGCGGTGGTTTCCTCGCCTTTATTGGTTTTATGATCATCGGCCATCCGTATGCGGCGCTCATGGCTATCTTTACCGGCATCATGCATTTGGTTCCGGTCGTCGGTCCTTGGGTGAGCGCAGCAATCGCCACGGTGCTCGGTTTCATGTTCAGCCCCATGTTGGCGTTATGGACGCTCATCGTGACGATGGTCGCGCAAAACGTCACCGACAACGTGATTTCTCCTAAGGTCATGCAGAGCTCGGTGCAGGTGCATCCCATCATGAGCCTCACGGCGCTCGTTATTGGCTCGGCACTCATGGGCCCTATCGGCATGATTATTGCCATCCCGCTGTGCGCGGCCCTCAAGGGTATCTTCGTGTACTACTTCGAGAATGAGACCGGCCGCCAGCTTGTGGCCTATGACGGCGCCGTGTTTAAGGGCACACCGTACCGCGATGCCGATGGCAACCCGGTCGCCGCCTACGACGCGCTCGGCGACGACACCTTCATTTACGAGTCCGAGCTCATCGGTAACGAGACTGCGCCCGAGGCCCAGGCCATGCCCAAACCCGAGCTCGATAATCCCTGGATGAAGCTCTCGGGCCTTCAGCCCGATGCTACGGGCTTTTTCAAGAATCTCTTCGCCAAAGACGACGATTTCAATATGAACGACGACACCAAAACCGGCATCGACGGCTCCATGGACGATTCGGATTCTAAATAGGTTCTATTAACGTTTCTTGAAGTTGTAAATGACAAGAAACGCGACCAAAGCGATTGATAGGGGGCCGGCTACATAGAAAAAGAGAACGTCAATTGCGTGTAGAGTGTAATAAGCCTTATCGCCGGACATTACTGTATACAATACGTATCCAAATGATGGTTGGTTTGCGTACCAGCATGAGAAGGCTAAGAGCGCTAAAAGTGCTACAACCAGAAGTGCATTCAGGACAAATCGTTTACTTTTCATCGATCGTTCCTTCCGGGTGAATCTTATATGCAATTATACAGCAGTCCTTTTTCAAAGGATCGCGCAGTACTAAATAACGTGCACTTTCGCTGGAGGGTCGCTGTTTGGCGACCCTCTTTTTTGCACGGGGGCGGTTGGATGGTAATATCGTTACGTTTGAACTGTTTCGATGTGAAACCGAGGAGATTCCCTCTATGAGTGCTGACTACCCGTCAATGACTACGGCCGAGATTCGCTCTAAGTTCCTCAACTTCTTTGAGGAGCGCGGTCTTAAGCTCTATCCTTCTTCGTCCCTCGTCCCCGACGATCCTTCTCTGCTGCTTGCCAACGCCGGCATGAACCAGTTTAAGGAGTACTACCAGGGCAAGAAGACCATGAAGGAGATCGGCGCGATCTCCTGCCAGAAGTGCGTCCGCACCAATGACATCGATTGCATCGGCGAGGACGGCCGTCACCTGTCGTTCTTCGAGATGCTCGGCGACTTCTCTTTTGGCGGCGTCTCCAAGGAGCAGGCTTGCGCTTGGGCCTTTGAGCTCATCACCAAGGAGTTTAAGCTGCCGCTCGACCGCCTGTACTTTACCGTCTTTACCGAGGACGACGAGACCCACGACGTGTGGCGTTCTCTGGGCGTTGCCGAGGACCACATCTCCCGCCTGGGAGAGGACGACAACTTCTGGGCCGCTGGCCCCACCGGTCCCTGCGGTCCGTGCTCCGAGATCTACTTTGACATGGGCGAGGAGGTCGGCTGCGGCAGCCCCGACTGCAAGCCTGGCTGCGACTGCGACCGCTTCCTTGAGTTCTGGAACCTCGTGTTTACCCAGTACGACCGCCAGGAGGACGGCTCCATGCCGGAGCTGCCGCACCGCAACCTCGATACGGGCATGGGCCTGGAGCGCATGGCCGCTATCATGCAGCACAAGACTGCTAACTACGACGGCGATCTGATGCAGCACCTCATCAAGCTCGGTGAGGAGATCAGCGGTAAGACCTATGACGCCGACGATTACTCCGGCGCCAGCCGCTCCCTGCGCATCATCGCCGACCACTCCCGTGCTGTCGACTTTATGATCTCGGACGGCATCCTTCCCGGCAACGAGGGTCGCGAGTACGTCCTTCGCCGTCTGCTCCGCCGTGCCGTGTTCCACGGTCGCCTGCTGGGCATCGAGGGCGCCTTCCTGACCAAGTTCATCGACGAGGTCAACGCTCAAATGGGCGAGGCCTATCCCGAGTTGCTCAAGAACGTCGCGCTCGTCAAGGGTATCGTTGCCTCCGAGGAGGAGCGCTTCTCCACGACGCTCGACAACGGCCGCGTGTACCTGGACGAGGCCCTGGCAGCGCTTGCCGAGGGCGCTGTGCTTCCGGGCGATGTCGCCTTTAAGCTGCACGACACCTTTGGTTTCCCCATCGATCTGGCCGTCGAGATCGCCGGCACCGCTGGCCACGACGTCGACATGGACGGCTTCACTGCCTGCATGGAGGACCAGAAGGCCCGCGCCCGCGCTAACGCCAAGGGCGACGCCTGGGGTAGCTTCAACGACGTGTGGGTCGAGCTTTCCGACAAGGTCGCAGCGACCGAGTTCGACGGCTATGACAACGATGTGATCGAGGGCGCCAAGGTTGTCGCCATCGTGCGCAACGGCGAGTCCGTCGAGTCCGCAGCCGCGGGCGAGGATGTCGAGGTCGTGCTCGACCGCACCCCGTTCTATGCCGAGATGGGTGGTCAGCAGGGCGATGCCGGCAAGCTTTCCGCCGAGGGCGTTGTTCTGACCGTTGCCGACACCAAGAACCACAACGGCCTGTATGCCCACGTCGCGCACGTTGCCGATGGCACGCTGACTGTCGGTGCCGCTGTGGCCGCCGCTCTCGACGCCGAGCGCCGTGGCTTCCTGCGCCGCAACCACACCGCCACGCACCTGCTCGACGCTGCCCTTAAGCAGGTCCTGGGCGAGCACGTCTCCCAGGCCGGCTCGCTGGTGACGCCCGAGCACCTGCGCTTTGACTTTACGCACTTCGAGGCCCTTTCCTCCGAGCAGCTCAAGGCTGTCGAGGACTTGGTCAACCAGCAGATCTTCGCCTCCAAGCCGGTCGTGACCCGTGTTATGGGCATCGACGAGGCTAAGGCTGCCGGCGCTGTTGCTCTGTTTGGAGAGAAGTACGGCGATGTCGTCCGCGTCGTCTCCGTGGGCGCCGAGGACCAGCCGTTCTCTCGCGAGCTCTGCGGTGGCACGCACGCTGCCAACACCGCCGAGATCGGCCTGTTCAAGATTATTTCCGAGTCCTCTACGGGCTCGAACGTCCGCCGTATCGAGGCCGTGACCTCTAAGGGTGCTCTCGACTATATGGCCGACCGCCTGGCACTCGTTGACGCCGCCGCTGCTGCGCTCAAGTGCCGCGTCGACGAGGTTCCCGCCCGTGTGGAGAACCTGCAGGTCGAGCTGCGCGAGACGTCCAACAAGCTCAAAAAGGCTCTGACCGGTGGTTCCTCCGACGCCATTTCCAGCGCCATCGAGGGTGCTGTCGAGCTCGGTGGCTACAAGCTCGTCGTTGCTGAGCTCCAGGGCCTTGAGGCTGCCGACCTGCGCAACGTATGGGATACCGTGCACCAGAAGGTCGCCGGCCCTGTCGCTTGTGTCGTCGCCAGCGTGACTGAGAAGGGCACTCCGGCCCTGCTCGCTGCCGGCTCCGATGACGCCGTGAAGGCCGGGTTCCACGCCGGTAATGTGATCAAGCAGATCGCGGGTCTGGTCGACGGTCGCGGTGGTGGCCGTCCCAACATGGCCCAGGCCGGTGGCAAGAATGCTGCCGGCATCGCCGATGCCCTCGCGGCCGCCAAGACCGCGCTCGGCGCCTAAGAATCTAAGAAGTCACTGTGGTCGCGCTTGCGCTGGACATAGGGGAGACCAGGATTGGCATCGCCGTCTCGAGCCGTGATGGCAAGATGGCGATGCCCGTCAAGGTGCTCCCGGCCGCCGAGGTCACCGGTATGGCCAAGACGTTCCGCTACCTGGTCGAAGACTATGAGCCCGACATCCTGGTAAGCGGACGTCCCCTGACCATGGCCGGTGAGCCCGGCCCCCAAGCCGAGCGCGTTGCCGCCGTGGCGCAAAAGATTGCCGACGAGCTCGATCTTCCGCTGGAGTTTGAGGACGAGCGTCTGTCCTCGCAAGAGGCCAAGCGTATCCTGCGCGAGCAGGGCCTCAACGAAAAGCAGATGAGGGGCAAGATCGACATGATTGCCGCCAGCCTTTTTTTGCAGACGTGGCTCGATCGTAAAAACGAGGAGGTTTCGCATGCCTAGTGCTTCCGATCCGCGCCAGCCGAATCGTACACGTCAGCCGGCGTCGCGCCCTGCCCAGCCTGGCCAGCGTCCGGCACAGCCGACGCAGCGCGCAGCTCAGCCTGCCGCGCGCCCGGTGCAGTCCTTCTCTCGTTCGGCCCAACCTGTTCAACGGACGGGTCAGCAGCCTTCTGCTCGTTCGGTTCAGCATCCGGCTTCTCACGCGGCTCAGCAGCCCACTGCTCGTACGGCCCAGCCTGCAGGCGGTACCCGCTTTAAGCAGCAGGCACCTACCCAGCGAACGCAGGCCCCCCAATCGCATTCTCATCACGCCCGCGGTTCGCATGGCGTTGCTCCGGCGTCCCGGTCGAGCTACAACACGCATGCTCGTCGCGGTGCTCAAAAGAAGAGTTCTCCGGGTCCCATGATCATCGGCGTTGTGGTGTCGGTGCTCGCGCTTGCTGCGATCGCTTTCTTTGTCGTACCGGCCGTCAAGGGCTTCTTTGTCGGTGGGGATACCAAGGTCACGGCTGGTCAGCAGGTTACGGTAACCATTCCCGACGGTGCTTCGGGCGATACTATCGCCTCGATTCTCTCCGAGAACCATATCGTCGAAAATCCCAAGGATTATTATGCGGCGGTGAAAAAGCTCAACGCCGATATGTCGCTCAAGCCTGGTGATTATTCGTTCATCACACTCATGGATGCGACCAAGGTTGTTCAGCAGCTCATGGAAGGCCCCAACGCGGGCTCCAGTGCGCTGACTATCCCTGAGGGCCTGACGGTCGATCAAGTCGCCGACCGTGTGGCCCAGGCCTACGACAGCATCTCTAGGGAAGACTTCCTCAACCAGGCCAAGGCCTCCAACTACGTGGACGACTATAGCTTCCTTAAGGGCGCCGCCAACGATTCGCTCGAGGGTTTCTTGTTCCCCAAGACCTATTCGTTGGGTGATTCGCCGACGGCCGATGGCGTGATTCGCGCTATGCTCGATCAGTTTAAGACCGAGTACAAGTCGCTTGACTTTGCGAGCTGCGAAGCCAAGATCAAGGAACGCTACGGTGTGGAGATGTCCGACTACGACATCGTCAACTTGGCCTCTATCGTTGAGCGCGAGGGCCTCAACGCCGACCAGCGCGCGCACGTGGCCTCGGTCTTCTACAACCG
Organism: uncultured Collinsella sp.; assembly: GCA_902488525.1. Taxonomy (GTDB): domain Bacteria; phylum Actinomycetota; class Coriobacteriia; order Coriobacteriales; family Coriobacteriaceae; genus Collinsella. Next base: position 12,485 of record CABTWP010000032.1, on the reverse strand, counting down.
TCTTGCCGGCAAGCTCGATGGTCTGCGCTATCTCAACAGCGATGCGACCATGATGTATGTCACCGGTGGCGAGGTTACCGCCGACGACCTGCAGAGCGATAGTCCCTATAACACCTACAAGCACGAGGGCCTTCCGCCCACGCCCATCTGCTCTCCGTCGCTCGAGGCACTCAAGGCCACGCTTGAGCCGACCGACTCCGATGACCTGTATTTCTACATTACGCAGGACGAGGAGTACTTCTCGCAAACCTACGAAGAGCATCAACAGTCTTGGAATTAGCATGAGGATTTTTAGCCCCAAACGTTACGTTGCCTCGGTCGATCGCATCGACCTTGATACCCTTTGGGCCGACGGCAAACGCGCCATTCTGCTCGATCGCGATAACACCCTGGTGCCGCGCGACACCGAGCAGGTTCCCGCCGCGGTTTCCGCTTGGCTCGATACCGCCCGCGCCAAAGGCTTTAAGCTGTGCATGGTGTCCAACAACTGGCATCGCGACCAGGTCATGGCATCAGCACGCGAGCTGGGACTCGAGGCCATCAGCCACGCCATGAAGCCGGCGCCGTTTGCCCTCAAGGCGGGTCTTAAGCGCCTCGGCGCCACGGTCGACGAGGCGGTGCTGATCGGTGATCAGCTCTACACGGACGTGTGGAGCGGTAATTTCGCCGGCGTCGATACCATCCTGGTAAAGCCGCAGGCGACGCAGGACCTGTGGTATACGCAGATCTTCCGTATCTTTGAGCGCCGGGCCCTGCGCGACCTTCCCTGCGAGGAATAGGTCTCGCTATGTCCCAGCACACCAAACACGGCTGCGACCATATCTTCTTTATCGGCTTTTTGGGCGCGGGCAAGTCGACGCTCGCGCGCAACGTCGGCACCATGTTCAAGCGGCGTTTTATCGATACCGACCGCCTGGTCGTGCGCCGTTGCGGCAAGTCGGTAACCGAGATTTTTGAGACCGAGGGCGAGGATCGTTTTCGCGAGCTCGAGACCTCGGCGCTCCGTTCGCTCCAAAGCGAGCGCAGCCTGTTGGTTTCGTGCGGGGGCGGTATCGTCGAAACGCCGGTGAATATTGAACTGATGCACGAAATGGGTACGTGCGTGTACCTCGAGGGCGACTTCGAGGATTCGATTCGACAGATTCGTCGGTCCGACACGCGCCCCGATTTCCGTTCGCCCGAGCATGCTGCGCGCCTGTTTGAGCATCGCCGTCCGCTGTATCGCCAGGCCGCCGACCTTACCCTTGATATTCGCAACAAGTCCTTCGAGGACGTTTCCTACCTTTGTGCCGAGATGCTTTTGGAGCGTGGGCTGCTATGATTCGCCGTCAACTGATCAATTTCCAAAACCGCAGCGTCGATGTCCGCGTCGGATTGGGCGCGTTCGATGAACTGTCGCGTATGTTTGCCTCGGCCGTGGGCAAGCCTAAGCGCGCGATGGTCGTTTGGAACACCGCCACATCCGAGCGTTTTGGTGAAGTCGTCGAGCATGCGCTGGTCGACGCCGGTTTTGCCGTGTCGCCGCTAGTCCTCGAGGTTTCGCCTGCTGGTGGCACGCTGGCCGATGCCGATGCGATTTTTGGCGCCCTGTCTGCCAACGGCGTTACCTGCGACGATCTGGTTGTCGCCGTTGGCGATGCCGCAACCTGCTCGGTTGTTAGCTGGTGCGCCAACCAGTGGTGTGGCCGAACCGAGTGCGCGCTGCTGCCGACGACCTTCGACGCCATGCTCACGGTCGCGACGACCATGAAGCCGCTCGTCGCCTCGCCGGCGAATGCGCTTCCCGCTATCGCGTTCCGTCCTGAGCCGGGCTTGGTCGTGTGTGACCTCGACCTTGTTCGCGAGGCGGACCCCGAGTACCTCAAGTTCGGCTATGTGGTGCTTGTTGGCACCATGCTTTCGAGCAGCAAGTCCCGCTGGAATCAGTTTACTGAGACCGTTCCCGAGATTCTCGCGGGCGAGGAGGTCGCGCTCGTCAATGCAGTTCAATGGTCTCAGACTGCCCGCAAGGACGTACTGATGGCCACGAACCCGAGCGCCCGCCATGCGCTCGATTTTGGCAAGACGGGGGAGCGTACCCTGCGCGCTTGCTTGGGCGATGCTGCTTCGCAGGTTCCTGCCTACCAGCTGTTGTCCGAGGGCATGCGCTTTGAGGCGCGCCTAGCACATGATGCCTGCGACTTCGATATCGATTACGTCTTTGAGGTCGATGACTGCCTAGAGGACTTTGGTATCGAGGAACTTGCCCTCGATCTGGAGCCTGCCGCATATATCGAGGAGTTCCGCAGGCAGCAGTTCGCTCGCTCGAATCGCAGCATGCTGCCGCTGCCCGCGGCACTCGGCGCCATTCGCCTAACGAGCGTTGAGGACGAGGTTCTTGAGCGCCATGCTCACGCTTACTTGGCTTCTCGCAAAGAACTTCTCTAAGATTTATTGACATCCATCGTCTTTCGTATCATGTTGAGGGACGGGTTTCCAATCGGTTGCGGTTCGCATGCGATTCCGACGTTCGGTTGAGACCCGTCCCGTCTTTATAGAGACAATAAGAAAGGAATCTGCATGTCTGAGTTTGCTGCCGGTCCTGCCGGTCGTATCGAACGTGTCCGTGCCCTGATGGTCGAGCGCGGCTACGACGCTATCGTGGTACGCGACGAGGCCAATCTTCGTTGGCTCACGGGCGTGAAGGGCGTCTTCGACTACACCTTCGAGTTCCCGCACGCGGCGTTTATTACGGCTGACCAGTGCCTGTTCCATACCGACTCGCGCTACCTCAACAGCTTTGAGGAGAACACGCCCGCCGGCAGCCCTTGGGTCTATGACATGGACGAGGGCACCATCCCCGGTTGGGTCGCCGGCAAGATCGCAGCCAACAAGTGCCGCGTCTGCGCTGTCGAGGACGATATGCAGATCAACTTCTACCAGGGCATTCAGCGTGGTCTGGAGGATCGTTCCGTCGCCTGCATGTTGCCGCTGATGCATGACGACATCCGCAAGATGCGCGCCATCAAGGATGCCGAGGAGATCGAGCTCATGCGCCATGCACAGTCGATCACTGACGCCGCCTTCCAGCACATGCTCGGCTTTATTAAGCCCGGTATGACCGAGAAGCAGGTTCGCAACGAGCTCGAGAACTTTATGTTCGCCAACGGCGCTGACAGCCTTGCCTTCGGCTCCATCGTAGCGAGCGGTCCCAACACCGCCAACCCGCATGCCGTGCCGAGCGACCGCGTGATCGAGAAGGGCGACTTTGTCCTCATGGATTACGGCGCGGGCTACTGCGATTATCGTTCCGATATGACGCGCACCGTCGTGATGGGCGAGCCCACGCAGGAACAGCTCGACCTGTATGCGCTCGTGCGCCGTACGCACGAGGAATGCGTCGCCGCCATCCATCCGGGCGTCGAGGGCAACGACATTTTCAAGCTTTCCAAGAAGATCATCGGCGATGCCGGCTATGGCGATTACTATAACCATGGCTTGGGTCACGGCGTGGGCATCGACATCCATGAGCTGCCCAACTTTAACCGCAGCAAGAATATCATCGAGGTCGGCTCGGTTATCACCATGGAGCCCGGCGTCTACCTGCCCGGCGTGGGCGGCGTGCGCCTGGAGGACTACGGCGTGGTCACCGAGAACGGCTATGAGCCCTTCACCAAGACCCCGCACGACCTGCACGTTATCGACTGCTAGTTTACTTCAGTAGATAGTTTGGGGCGGGGCGTCCGGATTGATTCGGACGCCCCGCGTTCTCTTTTTATGCGCTCGCCGCAGGTGCCGTCTGCAAGTGTATAATTTCTGTCGTATGTAATTTGGACGCTTGTGCGTTCTGCCCATAACAAGAAAGGTCGCTATGCCTACCATTTCCACCGCCGACTTCAAGAACGGCCTCGGTCTCCGCATCAAGGACAAGGTCTACACCATCGTCGAGTTCCAGCATGTCAAGCCGGGCAAGGGCGGCGCGTTTGTGCGCTACAAGACCCGCGACATCAAGAGCGGCCGCGTCGTCGAGAACACCTGCAACGCCGGCACCAAGTTCGAGAGCGTCATGCTCACCACCCGTGAGTTCCAGTACCTCTACAACGATGGCACCGACTACATCTTCATGGACAACGAGTCCTATGAGCAGGTTCCCGTTCCCGAGGACATGGTGGGCGAGAACTCCAAGTGGCTGCGCGAGAACGACATCTGCCAGCTGCTCTTCGCCGACGATGAGCTCATGGGCGTGACCCCGCCGATGTTCATCGAGACCACCATCGTCCAGACCGACCCGGGCTTTAAGGGCGACACCGTCCAGGGTTCCACCAAGCCGGCCACGATCGACACCGGCGCTGTCATCCAGGTCCCCATGTACCTCAACGAGGGCGAGGTCATCAAGGTTGACACCCGCGACGGCAAGTTCGTCTCCCGCGTCTAGCAACCAACTCTTCTAGGAGGACTCATGCCCCAGGAAATCAAGATTGACGGCATCGGCATTTCGCCCGATGTTCTGACCGCCATCGTCTCGCGCGCCGTGTCCGATGTCGAGGGCATCGCCTCCGTTGGCGTCAAGGACCTTGCCACCAACCTTGTCTCCATGATGCTCTCGTCCAAGGCCCCGGCTTCTGAGCCGGCGGTCGAGGCCGAGGTCGTCGGCGACAAGCTCGCACTCACCGTGCGCGTCGTGGTGTTCTTTGGCTATCCGTTCAAGAAACTCGCCGAGGCCGTTCGCGCTGCCGTGGTCGCCGCCATCGATGCCCAGGTTGGCGTTGAGGTCGAGCGCGTTGACGTTTGCATCGACGGCCTCGTTTTCCCCAAGGAGTAACCTTTGAGCCTTAAGGTTTATCGCGGGCGTACGCTTGCCCGCAGTCAGGCGCTGCAGCTGCTGTTCCAGGCCGAGGCCACGGACAGCCCGCTCGAGCGCGTCCTCGAGGGTGATTTCCTGATCTCGAAGGGTCCCCTCGATCCCTATGCTCTGGAGCTGTGCCGAGGTGCCTACGAGCATATCGACCGCATCGACTGTGCTCTGCGCTCCGTTGCCAAGAACTGGGATCTTATGCGTATGCCCGGCGCCGACCGCAACCTGCTGCGTATCACCGTTTACGAGATGCGTTTCCTCACCGACGAGGAGGTCTCGGACGCCATCGTGATCAACGAGGCCGTTGAGCTTGCCAAGGCCTATGGCACCGACCAGTCCGCGTCGTTCGTCAACGGCGTGCTGGGTAAGATCGCTCGCAGCGAGAAGCTGCCGGGCGAGGACCTATACCAGGAGCTGCTGGCCGAGGATCGCGCTCGCGAGGAGGCACAGGCTGCCGAGGCTGCCGCCAAGGTTGCGGTTGCCCAAGCTGAGGCTGGCGTGCTGGCCGAGGATGCGGACGCTGCTGAGGCCGTCGAGGCCGACTCCGTCGAGGAGTAGCCATGCCAGAAGGTTCCGTCCGCTACTTCGATGAGATCTCGGATCGCCTGGACCAGATCATCGCCACCGTTCGCTCCAAGGATACGTCCTTGGAGCGTTCGCTCGATTTGTTTGACGAGGCGATTGAGCTGGGCTCCCGAGCGGTCGATATGGTCGACAAGTTTGAGCTGACGCCGCGTGAGGCCGACAAGCTCGAGCAGGAATACGATGAGGATGCGGCAAACGAGTCCCAAGATAGACAGGCTGCATCTCCGGATACGAATGGTTGATGGCATTCATGAAACGCGTGCGTCTCGATGACGAACTGATTTCACAGGGCATCTGCGCCGATCGCGCGGATGCCCTTCGCACTCTTATGGCCGGCTTGGTCTCGAGTGGCGGCGAGCGCTTGACTTCGCCGGGCCTTAAGGTGACCCCGGGCCTGCCGCTGCATGTGAAGGGGCGCATTCCCTATGTTGGCCGCGGCGGTCTTAAGCTCGAAGGCGCGCTTGATGCGTTTGGCATCAATCCGACGGGCCTTGCCTGTCTGGATGTGGGCTGCTCTACCGGCGGCTTTACCGATTGCCTGCTCAAGCGCGGAGCTGCGACCGTTGTCTCGGTGGACGTTGGTCGCGCCCAGTTCGATTGGTCGTTACGTCAGGACGATCGCGTGACGCTGCATGAGCGCACAAACGTGACGCAGCTGCCTGAGCTTGGCTATGCCGGCGCCATCGACCTGGCTGTGTGTGATGTCTCGTTTACCAGCATCGCGAACATTATCGATGCGGTGCTGGCGTGCCTGGCGCCTACGGGTGCATTCTGCACGCTTGTAAAGCCGCAGTTTGAGGCTCCGGCGGCGCTGGTGGGTGAGGGCGGCATTGTGACCGATCCCGCCGTGCGCCGCGATACACTCGTTGCGGCAGTTGAACTCTTTGCTGCCAAGGGGCTGTTCCCGGTCGATGTGTGCGTGTCGCCCATTCATGGTGCCAAGGGAAACGTTGAGTTTTTCCTGTACGGCACGAGATTTGACCCCGGCGACCGCACGCAAGACGAGCTGCAATTCCAGGTATCGGTTTTGAGCGAGAAAGCTGCAACGCTATGAAGGTCTTTCTGGTTCCCAATTACTACAAGCAAGAGGCGGTTGAGAGCGGCCTGATGCTCGAGCTTTGGCTGACGCGCCAGGGCTATGAGGTCGCATGGGCTGCCGACCAGCGATCGAAGATTCAAAGCACGCCTGATATTGACGGCTCCGATCTGGTCATTACGCTCGGCGGCGACGGTACGTTGCTGCGCGCTGCCCGCATCCTCAACCATCGCGAGATTCCTATCCTCGGTCTTTCCTATGGTCACCTGGGCTTTTTAACTGCTGCGAGCCCCGAGGAGCGCGACATTCTGCAGGTCGTGAGCGACGCCCTTTCCGGCGAGCTGCACGTGAGCCGTCGCGCCACCATCGCCGCGGATATCGTGTCCGTGCGCGACGATGGCACGAAGGATGTCGTGCGCACGTTCGCCCTCAACGACATGGCGCTCACGCGCGGCCCCCTGTCCGATATGGTTGAGTTCGACATCACGGTGTCGGGCCACCATATCGATCGACTGCGTGGCGACGGCGTGGTCGTGTCCACGGCGACTGGTTCTACGGGGTACGCGCTCAGTGCAGGTGGCCCCATTGTGAGCCCCGACTATACGGGTATGGTCTGCGTACCCATTGCGCCGCACACCATTCAGGCCCGTGCCTTCTTGACTTCGCCGAGTGATGTCGTCGAAATCTTTATGTCCGATGATCGCCCGAGCGTTCCGGCGATCGCTATCGATGGACAGTTTATTACCTGCGACGGCACGGTCGAGAGCGTGGCCGTGCGCCGAGGCCCCGGCGATGTGCTGCTGCTCGACTACGGCCCCGAGAGTTTTTACAACTCGGTGAGCCGCGTATTCTACGGAGTGCGTCATGATCGATGAGCTGCAGGTTTCCAACATTGCACTCATTCGCGAGGCGACGTTGGTTCCGAGCGCGGGCCTAACGGTTCTGACTGGAGAAACCGGCGCCGGTAAGACCGCGCTGCTCTCGGCCCTCAAGCTTATTTTGGGCGAGCGTGCGGATTCTTCGACGGTGCGCGAGGGCGAGGCGCTTGCTAGCGTTGAGGCGCGGCTGTTCGACGGTCCACACGACACGGAGGGTTTCACGGTCCAGCGTAGCCTTTCTGCCGAGGGCCGCAGCCGCGTGAAGATTGACGGCCGCATCGCCAGCGTGCGCGAGCTTTCGGAGCGCGTTGGCGTGATGATGGATCTGTGCGGCCAGCACGAGCACCAGCGCTTGCTCGATCCGGCGCATCACGTTGCGATGGTCGATGCGTGGGCGGGACGTTCTGCGCTCGAGGCGCTCGAGCACTACCGTGCTTGCTTTAAAGCCTCGCGCGCGGCTGCCAAGGAGGTTCGTCGCGTCGAGGAGGCCTCGCGTGCGCAGGGGAGCCGCGTCGAGGAGGCGCGCTTTGCGCTCGAGCGCATTGCCGAGGTCGACCCCAGGCCGGGCGAGTATGAGGAACTCGAGGAACTGCTGCCGCGCTCCGAACATGCCGAGGTACTGGTTGCCACTGCTAGCGATGCCCATGCATCGCTTGTCGCCGAAGGGGGAGCGCTCGATGCCGTGAACAACGCCGTGGCAGAGCTTTCCCGTATGGCTACCGTCGATCGCAAACTGGGCGACATTGCCGATGCGCTTTCGGATGCCTGTATCTCCCTTGAGGATTGCGCGAACGAGCTTCGTGCCTATCGCGATGGGGTCGCCTTCGACCCGCGCGAGCTCGCCCGCATGCGTGAGCGGTATTCCGACCTCAAGGGGCTGTTGCGTCAGTGGGGTCCCACTATGGACGATGTTTTTGCCACGCGCGATCGCTCGCAAGAACTGCTGTCCCTGGTCGATGATGGCGATGAGCAGATCAAAAAGGCGCGTGAGGCACTCGGGAGCGCCGAGCGCGAGTTGTTTGCCGCTGCCAAGGCACTTAAGCGCGCTCGCAATACGGCGGCCCCGCGCTTCTGCCACGAGGTTGGCCGCCAGATGGCGCGCTTGGAGATGGGTAGTGCCGAGCTCGTCTGGGAGTCGCGCGATCTTCCCCGTGCTGAGTGGACGCCCGTTGGTCCTTCGAGCTACGAGCTGCTATACCGCAGCGGTGCCGGCTTGACGCCACGTCCCCTGCGCCGCATTGCGTCGGGCGGCGAGCTCAGCCGCGTCATGCTGGCAAGTAAGGTTGTCCTCGGTAACGCGGACGGTGTCGATACGCTGGTGTTTGACGAGGTCGATGCTGGTGTCGGTGGCTCCACGGCGCGTGCGCTCGCGGGCGTGCTGGCAGATCTCGCCTCTACGCATCAGGTGATTGTCGTAACCCACCTGGCGCAGGTTGCGGTTATGGCCGACAAGCACTACGTGGTCAGTAAAGAGCCCGGCGACGTTCCCCAGACGCATCTGGATGAGGTGGCTGGGGATGCTCGCACTGCCGAGATTGCCCGCATGCTCAGCGGCGACCAATCGGAGGCAAGTCTTGCGCATGCCAAGCAGATGCTTGAAGAAGCTCGAGGTTAGGTCGTATCAGCGGTGTTGGTGGGACAAAATAGACTGAAATTTTTGTCCCACTACGCGTTTTACTCCACAACCTTATCCGGCTGGATGAGCTCTTCGTAGTAGCTGATATGCTCGCGGGCGTCTTCGATTTCGGGCAGCAGGAAGTTGTAGATGACCTCGATGATCATCGTGGCGCTCATCTTGGAGAACGCGAAGTCGCCCGTTGTCAGTAGTGCTTCGTGGTTGACGGTATTAAAGGTGTAGTCTGCCAGGCGCGCGAGCGGGGATTTGCTGTCGCTGCTGATGACGACTACGGTTGCGCCGCAGTCGCGAGCCGCTTTTGCCATGCGATTCAGACGGCGCGACTTGCCGGAGTTTGAGATCAGCACGATAACGTCACCGGGGCGCAGCGTGAGCGCAAAACCAATCGAGGTCTCGCTGATGGTGCTTGCCATGCAACGAAGGCCCAGCTGCGAGAACTTGAACGTCGCGTCGAGCGCGACGGCGTTGGTGTTGCCTACGGCCGCAAACTCAATAACGCCGGCATTCTTAAGCGCGTGTACAACTGCGGCCAACGTGTCGTGATCAATGCCGTCGATGGTCGCATTAAGCTCACTCACCTTGGCGGCGAGGATATTTTTAAGGCTCTGCTCCATGTTGTCGAGCGAGACCTCGTCGGTCAGGCCCTCGTTGCGCTGACTCTCTAAGTCGCGCGCCAACGAAAACTGAAAGCTGCGGAAGCTGCCAAAGCCCAGCTTGCGGCAGAAACGCGAAACGGTCGCCTCGGACGTGGCGGCAGCGCGCGAGAGCTGAGCCGCCGTGAGGCGTGGCGCCTCGGACTGGTGCTCCAATATATAGTCGACAATGCGCTGCTCGGACTCGCTGTATCCCTGGTGGGTACTAATGAGGGAAAGTGCGCTTTTGCTACTATCGGTCATGGATGGCTCCTGGTTGGCATGAAAATCTAACTTGATTTGCAATGCCATAGTATACGGGCATTTTCAATTACAAGATACACCTTGCCGTTTCAAGTGTTGATGGTAAACTTTCACTTGCCGTTTACGGTTATGAAAGAACCTTTCACCGGAGAATTGCGCCTTGTCTCTTCTCACGCGGACGGTAGGTTGGTATCTTTCAGTTGTGGAAAAACGCGCATCGAAGCGCGTGTAGGGGAGCGCCCGCGGGCGCTGTACTCAAGAAGGAGGGACACATGGCTAAGTTTGACATCATCGCCGCGACCGGTTGCCCGACCGGCATTGCGCACACCTTCATGGCGAAGGAGGCGCTGGAGAAGGCAGCTGCCGAGCGCGGTCTGACCATTAAGGTCGAGACTCATGGCCAGGTCGGTGTCGAGAACGAGCTCACCAAGAGCGAGATCGCCGGTGCCAAGGCCGTCGTCGTCGCAGCCGATAAGGATGTCCAGGCTGAGCGTTTCGCCGGTAAGCCCATGGTTTCCGTTGGTGTTTCCAAGGCCCTGTCTGTCGAGGCTGCTGGTAAGCTGATCGACCGCGCGCTCGCCGCCAAGGGCGACGACACGGTTGCCGCTGCCGCCGATGTCGAGGACGAGGTCGAGGAGAAGGAGTCCATCGGCCACGTCATCTACAAGCACCTCATGAACGGCGTCAGCCACATGCTGGTCTTCGTCGTTGCCGGTGGTGTTCTGACCGCCATTTCGTTCCTGTGGGGCATCACGTCCTTTGATTCGACGGCTGCCGACTACAACAGCTTTGCTGCGATGCTCAAGATCATCGGCGGCATCGCCATGAACCTTATGGTTCCGGTGCTTTCCGCCTACATCGCCGAATCCATCGGCAAGCGCCCGGCGCTCGTCCCCGGTTTCGTTGCCGGTATGATTGCTATCCAGGGCCTGCCTGTTAACGCCGAGACCGGCATGATCGACGCCGGTGGCGCCGGCGTGGGCTTCGGCTTCCTGGGCGGCATCGTCGGCGGCTTCCTCGCCGGCTATGTCATCCTGCTGCTCGAGAAGGTTTTCTCTAAAATTCCCGCGAGCCTTAATGGCCTGAAGGCAATCTTTCTGTATCCGCTGTGCTCTACCGCCATCGTCGGCCTGGTCATGCTCGGTATTTCCGGCCCCATGGCTGCCATTAACCAGGGTATGATGGATTTCCTGCAGAGCCTCGGTAACTCCGGTCCGGTGATCCTTGGCCTGGCCATCGGCTGCATGTGCGCCTTTGATATGGGCGGCCCGGTCAACAAGGCTGCTTACGCTACTGGCACCTTCCTGCTCGGTACCGCTCTCGAAGCTGGCGTCGGCACCGAGACCTACAACTTCGGCACCAACTTCATGGCTGCCGTCTCCGCCGCTTGCATCGTTCCGCCGCTGATCACCACCTTCGCCGTCGTTGTCGGCAAGAAGTACTTCAGCCAGGAGGATCATGACGCCGGTATCGTCAACCTCATCCTTGGTTGCACCCACATCACCGAGGGCGCCATTCCGTTCATGACCAAGAACATCTGGCCCGTCATGCCCATCATGATGCTCGGTTCTTCCATCGCTTCCATCTTGACCATCTTCTTCAACGTTCACGATCCGGCGCCTCACGGCGGCTTCCTGGTCCTGCCCGTTGTCGAGAACGGTCCGCTGTGGGTCCTCGCGATCCTCATCGGCGCTGTGGTCGGTGGCATCCTGTTCGTGGCCTTCAAGAAGTACGACTTCGAGAAGAATCAGAAGGCCGCTCCTGTAGCCAGGTCCGTTGAGGCCCCCAAGGCCGCTGCCGTCGAGGCCCCCAAGGAAGAGGCTGCCGACTTCGTGAAGGTCGAGAATGTCTTTGTCGCCGAGGACTTCGCTTCTCGTGACGAGGCTCTGAGCTTCGTTTCCAACCAGGCTGTCAAGGCCGGTATCGCCAGCGACGCCGACGCCGTGATGAACGCCTTCCTGGCCCGCGAGGCCGAGGGCACCACGGGCATGATGGAGGGCTTCGCCATCCCGCATGCCAAGTCCGACGCCATTACCGAGGCTGCCGTCATCGTCGTCAAGGACGAGTCCGGTGTGACCGGTTGGGACACCATGGACGGCGCTCCCGTCAACGTGGCCATCGCGCTGCTCATCCCGGGTGCCCAGGCCGGCACCACGCACCTTAAGATCCTGTCCAAGGTCGCCGAGGCGCTCATGGACGAGGACTTCCGTGCCACCGTCAAGGGTTCCACCGACGCCGCCAAGATCGCCAAGACGATCAACGCCCGCCTGGTCTAATCCCGCAACACGCGAATACCATCGCCCCCTGTATATAAGGCGGAGTCCCTCTCCAGGGCCTCCGCCTTTTTCTACCCCTCCCATAAGTTGCGGTGAAATAGGGACTGTTTAAACGATTCAACCCCAAATTCAGTCCCTATTTCACCGCAACTTACAAAAGGGCATAGAGGGGGCTACCTATCGAGTCTTTGACGCGAACAGATCATCAGCCAGATTTCCGTTTGCACGATATTGCTCTGGACCGACCGAGTTTCCGCAGCTTGCTCGCCCACAGGGGCCCGGGCGGGGGCCCTGGGGGTTTTTTCGGCGTTGCCCCCCGCCGCCACGCCCGTCCTCCAGTGTTC
>CABTWP010000031.1 GCA_902488525.1 uncultured Collinsella sp. | reverse complement strand
GCACGCGCGGCACCTTAAAAGTTTTTGAAAAAAAGGGGCGCCGGGGTTGGAGCTCCCGGCCCCCCAAGCCACACGCTAACAGCTTTAAGGAGTCAAAGCTGGTTTAGCCAAAGAAGCGCTTGATCTCAATCTCGGCGTTCTCCAAACAGTCGGAGCCGTGGATCACGTTGGCGTTGACATCGACGGCAAGGTCGCCGCGGATGGTACCAGGAGCAGCGTCAAGCGGGTTGGTAGCGCCCATGAGGGTGCGCATCTTAGCAACAGCGGAGAGACCGGAAACGACCATCTTGACGACCGGACCGCTCGTCATAAAGTCGCAGAGACCGCCAAAGAAGGGCTTGTCGGCCAGATGGGCGTAGTGCTCCTCGACGGTAGCGCGCTCGAGCGTGGTCATCTCCATGCGCTCGATGACAAGACCGCTGCGCTCAATGCGAGCAACAATCTCGCCGATTTTGCGATCGCGCACGGCGTCGGGCTTAATCATGATGAAGGTCTTCTCGATAGCCATAAAAGTAGCCTTTCAAGTAGGTTCGCGCGTGCCCAAGTCCCATTCCGGCACCCGCCTGGACTGCATCGTAACAGAGTTTTAGCTGCAGTTAAACAAAAAGCTGTTTATTGAAACGTTGCAATTTATTAAAGCGCTCCATATGTGTCACTTCTGTTTCGAAGCCCGATTAGAGTACCATCCGACCGCCCATCAACCGCATCGAACAGAGCAGGCGGTCGGTTGCCGCCCGCGAACGTAACCCCTTCACAACCTGCCCAAAGGTCCTACAGAAGTTCTCGACAAGCCCCTCCCCCATAGCAACAAAATACGGGCGCCCACATCAGCAGGCGCCCGTAAAGTGAAAACGATTTATCAATAAATGGCCAAAACGGCTTCAGCCAAATCCCTACTTTACCCCGTGGCCCATCTCGACGACCTTGGTCAGCGATCCAAACACGCCCTCGTCAGCCACGAGCTGTGCCTCAGCGCGCTCAAGCTGCACGGCAACGGCGGCAGGGGCGGTGCCGCCCTCGGTCGTGCGCGCAGCGACAATCGACGGGATGTCGAGCGCCTCGGTAATGTCGCGCTCAAAGAGCGGGCTTGCCTCCTGGAACACCTCAAACGGCAGGTCCTCAAGATTGCAGCCGCGCTTCTCGCACATCAGGACCAGATGGCCCACCACGGCATGTGCCTCGCGGAACGGCAGACCACGCTTAGCCAGGTAATCGGCAACATCGGTGGCGGCAAGGTGACCCACGCCGCACTCGCGCGCCATGGCATCCTCGTTGACGGTCCAAGTCGAAATCATACCGGCCATAACCGACAGGCACTGCATGAGCGTATGGGCGGTATCGAGCGCGCCCTCCTTGTCCTCCTGCAAGTCCTTGTTATAAGCAAGCGGCAGGCCCTTCATGGTCACGAGCAGCTGCACCAGGTTGCCATACACACGGCCGCTCTTGCCGCGAATAAGCTCGGCAAAGTCGGGATTCTTCTTCTGCGGCATGATGGACGAGCCGGTGGAGTACGAGTCGGAAAGCGTGATAAAGCCAAATTCGGAGCTCGACCACAGCACAATCTCCTCGGAAAGACGCGACAGGTGCATGGCCATGACAGAACCGGCGTAATGCAGATCGAGCAGGAAATCACGGTCGGAAACCGCATCGAGCGAATTGGGGATCACGCCCGCAAAGCCAAGTTCAGCAGCCGTCATCTGACGATCGAGCGGATAGCTCGTACCGGCAAGCGCGGCAGCACCCAGCGGGCAGTTGTCGGCAGCATCAAAGGCGGCCTTCAGGCGTGTAAAGTCGCGCGCGATCATCCAGGAATACGCCAGCAGATGATGCGACAGCAGCACGGGCTGAGCGTGCTGCATGTGCGTGTAGCCCGGCAGAATCACCTTGTCGTACTTCTTGGCCGCATCCACCAGCACATGGCGCAGCGCAAGATTGGCCTCCATGAGCTCCTTGGCCAGCGCCTTGACGCCCAGGCGTGTGTCGGTCGCCACCTGGTCGTTGCGCGAACGTCCGGTATGCAAGCGCTTACCGGCCTCGCCGATGCGACGCGTCAGCTCGCTCTCGATGGACATATGAATGTCTTCGTCGTTGATGTCGAAGGTGAAGTTGCCGGCATCGATATCCTGTTCGATTCCGGTCAGGCCCTTGGCAATCGCCTGCTCGTCCTCGGCACTGATAATGCCCTGGGCCGCCAGCATTTTGGCATGCGCCTTAGAGCCGGCGATATCCTGCTTATAGAGATGTTTGTCGACCGGCAGCGACGCGCCAAACTCCTGCGTGACCTCGGCCACACCTGCCTCAAAACGACCGCCCCAAAGAGCCATGGAACCGTCCCCTTTCTCCAAATACCAAAACAAGCGCCCAAAGCAATGCGCCATATCGCTAAAGCGATTTTTCAACCGCTAGTTTTACACATTCCCCACCGTGTGCGGAGCCATGTAGCTAATTTGCAAAGAAGTGACGCGCCATGCACTTGGCGCCCAACGTCTCCCTCCGGATGTTGCCCTGCGAACCATCGATCCAGGCCTTCAGGCTCATAGGAACGTCCTCGACCTTTGCAGCATCGAACTCGGGCGCGAGGGCAAGTAAAGCACGCGCGAAAGCATTGAACATAATGGATACTCCTCATATATATAGGCGCAGAGCCGCCAAATTGATAGAAGGAGCCCCGCCGGACAACCCCGGCGGGGCTCGGACTCAGCCGCAGACGCGGCATCATATATGCGGGCGGAACGTAGGGGCCACCGATGTTAAGAAGTGTCAGCAAGCATAACGAAAGGTAGGGACCCCGTGCGCCCGTTATGTATCACGCGGATGGGCCGCGCGGATACCAAGGGAAGGAGGCGCTAGGCCTGGGCGGCAGCAGAGCTGGGGCCCTGGACCTTTGCCCACGTCTTGAGCGACAGCGTATCGATCTCGATAAAGCCGGCGCTGGCCTTCTCGTCAAACGTGGTGTCGCGGTCGTAGGTAGCCAGACCGTAGTCGTAGAGGCTGAAGGGGCTCTTGCGACCGACGACATGGCAGTTGCCCTTAAAGAACTTCAGGCGGACAGTGCCGGTCACGAACTTCTGGGTATCGGCCATAAAGGCATCGAGCGCGTTTTTGAGCGGGCTGTACCACTGGCCGTTGTACACGGCGGTGGCCCAATCCTGCTCGAGCTTGATCTTGGTCTTGAGCAGGTCGCCCTCGACGCAGATGTCCTCGAGCGCCTTGTGGGCGGTGATGAGCGTCAGGGCGCCGGGAACCTCGTAGCACTCGCGGCTCTTAAGGCCCACCAGGCGATCCTCGACCAGATCGAGACGGCCAAAGCCATTGTCGCCGGAGATCTTGTTGAGGGCGATGACGATCTCAGAGAGTTTCATCTTCTTGCCGTCGACGGCGACGGGCTTGCCGGCCTCAAACTCAATCTCGGTGTAGGTCGGGGTGTCGGGCGTGTCCTCGGGGTTCTTGGTCATAACCCAAGCGTCGTCGAGCGGCTCGTTCCAGGGATCCTCCAGGTGACCGCACTCAATGGCACGACCCCACAGGTTGTCGTCGATGGAGTAGGGGTTGTCGTTGGCACCCTCGGGAACCGGCACGTTGTGAGCGTGGGCATAGGCGACCTCGTCGGGACGGCACTTCAGATCCCACTCGCGCACCGGGGCGATAACCTTGAGCTCGGGGTCGAGGGCCTTGACGGCGGCCTCAAAACGGACCTGGTCGTTACCCTTGCCGGTGCAGCCGTGGGCGACGTAGGTCGCGCCAAACTCGTGGGCGACCTCAACAAGCTTCTTGGCAAGCAGCGGGCGAGACAGGGCGGAGAGCAGCGGATACTTGTTCTCGTACATGGAGTTTGCGGCGATGGCCTTAGTCAGGAACTCATCGGAGAACTCGTCGCGCAGGTCGAGTACCTGGCAATCGAGAACGCCCAGGTCGAGCGCCTTCTGCTTCTTGGCATCCAGTCCGGTCTCTTCCTGGCCCACGTTGCCGCAGACGCAAACGACATCGAGATTCTTCTCGTCCTGGAGCCACTTGACACATACGGATGTATCAAGACCACCGGAATATGCGAGAACGACTTTTTCCTTGCTCATGGCTGTTTCCTTTCGCCCTTGGTAGCTAGTTAGAACATCGGTCAGTTGCAAGTCATTTCAAGGTCATATACCGTGCAATATCAGGTTAAATAGCAAAAATCAGCACATACATGCCCTAGAAACATGTAGCAATGTCGTGCTAAAACCCAACGACCTCAAAATGACTCTGTTGAGGCAAATCGCCCCATGCGGACAGAGACGATTGTTATCGTCGTCGGGAAATTGCGCGCTGGCGTCGGATGGCATTGTCTGCAGTGGTGATGATCTTTACGAACTGCATCTGCCTCTCCTTTCACGTATCGCCGGGCGCAATTCAAATATCGTAAACGGTACCTTTTACTCGGTAAGCGGTTGTTTTTCCGTCTCCGTTTTCGATGGTCGCTATATTACGCTAAAGTGCCCGCAGCACAAGCGACAAATTCAAATTTCTGAAAAGTTTTTTCATTACTTTGTGAAGCGTGGTGCAAATACGCACCATTCCTGCGAAAATACGCTCGACTACTAGTTGATGGTTATAACGTCTGAAACAATCTCGAAACGAAAGGCGCATTTTTATGCAAACTTACGAATCGGACGCCAACATCGGCAACATTAAGATTCTCGCCGTCGATATGGACAAGACGCTGCTGACCGACGAGCGTGTGCTGCCCCAGGGTCTTGATGAGCGCCTGGACAAGCTCGCCGACGCCGGCATCGTATTCTGCCCCGCCAGCGGACGTCCCGCCCCCAAGCTCGAGGAGATGTTCGAGGGCATCAAGAACCGCCTCGCCTTTTGTCCCGACAACGGAGCTTGCGTGATCTATCGCGGCAGCTATATCTATAAGAGCAATATTGACGTGGAGCTGTATCAGCAGGTCTTGAACCGTGCCTCGGAGGATCCTCGCGCTGTCCCCGTCCTGTGCTGCTTCGACGAGTTCTACGTGCTTGCCCGCGACCATCAATACCACGACGAGATCAGCGTCTACTACAACACAATCAACTACGTCGACAGCTTTGAGGGCATTGATTTCGAGTCCAACAAGATTTCGGTCTTCTTCCCCGGCTACGACGCCGAGCCCGCTTTCCGCGAGACCTATAGCCCCGAGTTCTCGGACAAACTCTACGTCACCAACGCTGGGCGCGAGTGGATCGACTTTATGAACCTGGGCGTCGACAAGGGCGCCGGCGTCGCTCACCTGTGCGAGCACCTGGGCATCGATATTGCCGATGCTGCCGCCGTGGGCGACACCTACAACGACATCCCCATGCTGGAGCGCGTCGGTCACAGCTTTATCGTGGACAATGCCGAGGAGCACATGAACGCGCACGCCAAGTGGCGCATTCCGAGCAACAACGACGGGGGCGTACTGACGCTCATCGACGCCATCTTGGCGGCTCGTTAACGCAACCTGTCGGACCTGGCCGGGCGACGCGGGTAAGTTTTTCGTTCGGTCAGGTCCTGGGCTCGCTCGAAGGCCACATTAAGTGGCCTTCGGCTCGTGCGGAATCTACGAAAAACTTACCCGCATCGCCCGGCCAGGTCCTGCGGTGACTTGCTTGCCGCATGGATGGCGTCTTGGCGTCTGGATACTTGGCTGATAGTTTGGAATGAAGGGGGCTCCTTGTTGGCAAGGAGCCCCCTTCTGTTTTGGTTACTTTGGGGTTGTTGGTATGTCTTTACTTGGCATCGGCCCAGGTTATGCCGGTGCTGGCTTCGGCGATTAGGGGAACGCGGAGGTCCACTACGTGCTCCATGACGTCGCGGACCATGGTGGTTAGGCGCTCGACTTCGTCGATGGGGCACTCAAAGTCCAGTTCGTCGTGCACTTGCAGGATCATGTGGGCGGCAAAGCCTTCTTCTTCCAGGCAACGACTTACGCGGGCCATGGCGATCTTGATGATGTCAGCAGCGGTACCCTGCATGGGGTGGTTCATGGCCGTGCGCTCGCCAAAGCCGCGGAGTTGCGGGTTTTTGGCCTTGAGCTCGGGAATATGACGACGGCGGCCGTACATGGTCTCGGCGTAGCCCGTCTGCTTGGCGCGTGCCACCACGTTGTCGAGGAACGTGCGCACGCCCGGGTAGGCCTCGTAGTAGCGGTCGATCATGTCGCGTGCCTCGGCCATCGAGATATGCAGCGACTGCGACAGGCCGTAGGCCTGCTGGCCATACACGATGCCAAAGTTCACGGCCTTGGCGCGACTGCGCAAGTCGGGCGTTACCTCGGACACCGGCACACCAAACACGCGCGCCGCCGTCTCGGCATGGAAGTCCTCGCCCTCGTTAAAGGCGCGCACCAGGTGCTCGTCACCCGAGAGATGTGCCAGCAGACGCAGCTCGATCTGCGAGTAGTCCACCGCCAAAAAGACGCTTCCCTCGCCTGCCGAAAACGCCGTCTTGACGGTACGACCCAGCTCCGAGCGCGTCGGGATGTTTTGCAGGTTCGGGTCGCTCGAGGACAGACGCCCCGTTGCCGTGATGGTCTGGTTGTACGTAGTGTGCACGCGACCGTCACCACGGCGTAGCGGGCCCAGCGTGTCCAGATAGGTGGACTTGATCTTGGACTTCTCACGCCAGTCTAAGATCAAACGAACAATCTCGTGGTCACGGGCAAGATCACTCAGTACCTTGGCATTGGTCGAATAGTAACCGCGCTTGGTCTTTTTGAGACCCTTGGTCGGAAGGCCCATCACATCAAAGAGCACATGCGACAGCTGCATGGGGCTGCCGATGTTAAAGGTCTCGTCACCGGCAAGGTCGCGAATACTGCGCTCAACCTCGGTAATCTGGGTCGCCAGACCCTCGGACAGACTGTGCAGACGGTCGGGGTCCACGAGCATGCCCGTGCGCTCCATCTTGGCAAGTACCGGAACGAGCGGCATCTCGATGCCATCGAACACGTTGGCGGCATTCTCACGGGCCATGCACTCGCGCAGCGGTGCGACCAGCGCCAGCGTCAAGGCCGCCGTGCGAGCGGCGGGCGCCGGAGCGTCCTCACCGGCACCCTCTGCACCGCGCGCCGCAGGCAGCGCCATCTGCAGATACGTATCGGCAAGATATGCCTCATCGAACTCGGAGCGGTCGGAATCCAGCAGGTAGGCGGCAACCACGGTATCGAAGATGCGCGTGGAATCGACTGCCAGCGGATCCATGAGCTCGGGCTCAGAAGAATCGATGGGCGAAAGCTCGTGCAACAGCACCTTCATATCCGGACTCGCCACGCGACCCTCCATAAACAGACGCGCGAGCACGCCAGCAATCACGCCGTGGACGAAGTTGAAGCCCTCAACCTCAGCCGCCGCGCAGCTGTCGCCCTCCTCGAGCGCGAAGAGGCCCTTGGACGTCGCCAACCACAGCGTGCGCGTCAGTCCAAAGAGCGCGCCCTCTTCCTTGTCATCGTCCACCACGGCGGCGACCCACTCGCCCGCCTCGATCGCACGCGAAACCTCGGACGCCACGTCAGCAAGCGCCTCGGCATCGCCGGCAGCGGTGCGCTCAATCGTGGGCATCTCAAACGTTCTAGCAGCGGCAGCAGCGCCACCCTCGCCGCCGATCAGCGCCAAGAAACGGTTCTGCATGGCGGTGATACCAAGCGTACCCAGCGCCGCGGAAACCTCATCGGCAGAAAACGCTGGGAAGGACGTCGCCTCAAAATCGAGCTCAACGGGCGCATCGGTGCGGATGGTCGCAACCTTGCGGCTCAGCAGGGCATCGTCGATGTGTGCGCGCAGGTTTTCGCCCATCTTGCCCTTGACCTCGTCGGCATGTGCGATGACCTCGTCCAGGCTACCGTACTGCGCAATGAGCGCGCTCGCCTTTTTGGGGCCGATACCCGGCACGCCGGGGATGTTATCGGACGTGTCGCCCTTCAGACCATAAAAGTCGGGCACGAGCGCCGGCGTAATGCCGTGATACAGATCGTCCACGCTCTCGGGCGTCATGATCGCCACGTCGGACAGGCCCTTGCGGGTCGAGACCACGTTGACGTGCTCGGTCACGAGCTGATACATGTCGCGGTCGCCAGTCACCAGCAGCATATCACAGCCGGCCTGCTCGCCCAGGCGCGCCATGGTACCCAGGATATCGTCGCCTTCCCAGCCCTCGGACTGCAAAATCGGCACGTTGAGCGCGGCGAGCAGCTCCTTGATCATAGGGAACTGCGCATGCAGATCGGGGTCCATGGGCGGGCGCTGCGCCTTATACTGGGGCAGCATCTCCATGCGCACGCGCGGCTTGCCCTTATCAAACGCCACGACCACGCCGTCGGGGTTAAAGGCATCGATCATCTTGAGGAACATGTTCAGAAAGCCAAAGATTGCGTTGGTGGGGCGACCGTCCGGCGCGTTCATGGTCGGCGGCACGGCGCGGAAGGCGCGATGCATGAGCGAGTTGCCGTCGATAACGGCAAAGGTGCGGCGCTTGTCAGACATATTGAATACCTCGCTTTAGGCTGGGCACGGTTTGCTCACTCCAGTTTACACGCTCCCCGCCCCGCGGCCACCTCACATCAAGCTCCCCCGCCACCGTGAGCCCGCGCGTGATACGATGGCTCACGGTACATCAACCAGCACGATCGATCCGAAAGGAGCCTGCGTCATGGAGCGTCCCTGCGCATGGAAAAAGTACACGCCACAGCAAATCGAGGAGCTCGAGGAGCTTTGCCGCGGCTATAAGCAGTTTTTGAGTGAGAACAAGACCGAGCGCCTGTGCGTCAAGGCCGGCATCAAGATGGCCGAGGAGGCGGGATACGTCGACCTGGAGACCGTAATCGCCGAAGGCCGCGAGCTCAAGGCAGGCGACAAGGTGTATGCCGCTAACCACGGCAAGGACCTCATGCTCGTCAACCTGGGCACCGCTCCGCTCGAGCAGGGCTTTAACATCCTGGGCGCGCACGTGGACTCGCCGCGCCTGGACCTTAAGCAGAACCCCGCCTTCGAGGCCGGCGACATGGCTTATCTCGACACGCACTACTACGGCGGCGTCAAGAGCTACCACTGGGTGGCCTCCCCGCTTGCACTCGTGGGCGTCATCTGCAAAAAGGACGGCACCACCGTCGACATCAACATCGGTGACAAGGCCGACGATCCGGTCTTTACCATCTCCGACCTGCTGATCCACCTCTCGAGCGAGCAGATGGCCAAGCCCGCCAAGGACGCCGTCGACGCCGAGATCCTCGACGTGATCGTGGGCGGCCGTCCCGTCAAGTTCGATGAGGACGACAAGGACGCCCCCAAGGAGCCCGTCAAGCAGATGTTCCTGGACATCCTCAAGGAGCAGTACGACGTCGAGGAGGAGGACTTCCTCTCCGCCGAGATCGAGGTCGTGCCCGCCGGTCCCGCCCGCGACATGGGCCTCGACCGCTCCATGATTCTGGGCTATGGCCACGACGACCGCGTCTGCGCTTACCCCTCCATGCTCGCCCAGATCAATGTGGCCAATGTCGAGCGCACGAGCATCACGCTCATCGTCGACAAGGAGGAAATTGGCTCCGTAGGCGCCACCGGCATGACAAGCCGCTTCTTCGAGAACACCGTCGCCGAGATCATGACGCTCGCCGGCGAGGATAGCCCGCTGGCCCTGCGCCGCGCACTCGCCCGCAGCCGCATGCTCTCCTCCGACGTGTCCGCCGGCTTCGACCCGGGCTATGCCGGCAAGTTCGAGACCAAAAACGCCGCCTTTATGGGTCGCGGCCTGTGCTTTAACAAGTACACGGGCAGCCGCGGCAAGGGTGGCTCCAACGACGCCGACGCCGAGTATGTGGCCCTCATCCGCGACATCATGGACGAGGCGGGCGTGGACTTCCAGACCTGCGAGCTCGGCCGCGTCAACGCTGGTGGCGGCGGCACCATCGCCTACATCATGGCCAAGTACGGCATGAACGTCATCGACTCCGGCGTTGCCGTCCTGTCCATGCACGCCCTGTGGGAGGTCGCCAACAAGGCCGACATCTACGAGGCCTATCGCGGCTACAAGGCCTTCATCGAGCGAGCCTAACCAACCCTTCATCAGTTGCGGTGAAATACGGACTAAACTGGCCCATAAACGGCCAAAACAGACCGTATTCCACCGCAACTTTTTTTGGCAGAGGAGAGTCCATGCTTCAAGTCATCATTTCGCCCGCCAAGCAAATGCGCGCGGCCCAAGATGCTTTTGAAGTCCTGGGCATCCCGCCTTTTGTGCGCGAGACGGCTCGCCTCCACCGCGCACTGCTAGATATCGAGCGGAATGAAGGCAGCGGCGGCCTGCAGGCGCTGTGGAACGTGAGCGACAGGCTGCTTACAGCGTGCCTGGATACGCTTCACGAATTTATGCCCGTCCTGAGCGATGCCGACCTCGCCGATCCCGATATCGCGCGTCGAATCTCCCCCGCCGTCATGTCCTATCACGGCATCCAATACCAAAGCATGGCGCCCGAGGTCATGGATGCCGCACAGCTCGACTGGCTGCAAAACCATCTCTGGATCCTCTCGGGACTCTACGGATGCGTACGCCCCTTCCATGCCGTTGAACCGTATCGGCTGGAGATGGGCGCGAAGCTTGTCGTCGACGGTGCCCGAGACCTCTACGCATTTTGGGGCGACAAGCTCGCACGGACTATCGCTCCGGCAGGCTCCAACGCTACGATCGTCAACCTCGCCAGCGCGGAATACGCCAAAGCTGTTCTCACCCGCCTCACCACCGATGCCACGGTCGTCACATGTCTCTTTGGCGAAGGCATCCGCAACGGCAAACCCATCCAGCGCTCGACCGCCAGCAAAAAGGCGCGCGGCTCCATGGTGCGCTGGATGGCAGAAAACAAGCTCGAGGATGTAAGTGGGCTCACCGCGTTCGACGTTGGTTATCGTCACTTTCCCGAGCTTTCAAATAAAAGCACTTTGGTCTTCCTGAACGAACAGGCCTTGTAGGACCATCGCTACTTTTGAATGTGCTGCCTAGGCACGGCGTCTATTCCGCCAGACCGTCGGCTTTGGCAATTTCATTTATCGAGCCGTCCTGATAGGTAATCTTGACATGCTCCACCTCGGACACCTTGACGCCCGACGGAGGCTCCAGGCGCCATTCGGTCAGAGCAATATCCATCGTCGTGGGCTCATCCCCTTGTTCTTTGAGCTCGACCGACAGCGTTTTGAGCGTCGCATCAAACGTCACGCATTCGATTTCTTCGCCCGGAATAGACCCGCCGCTCAGCTGCAGCTGCACAAACTCGTCGCGCGGATACCAATAGTCGCCCGGTGCGGCAACCGTGTTGCCACCAGAAACTTTCATGGTCATAATCGGCAGGCCCTCGTCGGCTTCAAACCCCCAGGTGGCGCCGCCAGGACCGCCGAACGTCCAAATACAAAAGGCAATCACCAGCACGGCAAGCACCGCAAAACCAATCGCGACCAACCCATGGTGCGCACGGCTTTCCTCGGCCGATACATCCCATTGCGTCTCTCGATATAGATGCTTGTCTTCCATGTACGCCTCCCCACAAGCACGCTCGTTAGGCCAATCGTACCCATTCGAGCTATACTTGAGCCCATTACATAAACGGGGAGCTTGCAGGACAAGACGGCAGGCTGAGACTGGGCGCGCCCGCCCTGACCCGCAAACCTGATATGGGTAATGCCAACGAAGGGAGCCGTGCCAATGAGCACACAGACCGAGCCCAAGCTCGTCACGCAAATCGACTTCGCCCGTGCCGGGCAGATCACGCCGCAGATGAAGGAAGTCGCCGAGCGCGAGCATCGCGACCCCGAGTACATCCGCGAGCGCGTGGCCGACGGCCGCATCGCCATTCCCGCCAACATCGTGCATATCAAAAAGGGCATGCGCGCCTTTGGCGTCGGTGAGGGCCTGTCCACCAAGGTCAACGTCAACCTGGGCATCTCGGGCGACAAGGCCGATGCCGCCGAGGAATGGAAGAAGGTCAAGATCGCTGAGGACTTTGGCGCCGACGCCATCATGGACCTCTCCAACTCGGGCAAGACGCGTCAGTTCCGCCAGCAGCTCATCGACGAGACCCCGCTCATGGTGGGCACCGTCCCCATGTACGACGCCATCGGCTACATGGAAAAGCCGCTGGTCAAGCTTACCAAGGACGACCTGTTCGAGGTCGTGCGCGCGCACGCCGAGGACGGCGTGGACTTTATGACCATCCACTGCGGCATCAACAAGTCGGTCACCAAGACCTTTAAGGAGACCGGCCGCCTCATGAACATCGTGAGCCGCGGCGGCTCGCTGCTGTTTGGTTGGATGGAGGTCACCGGCAACGAGAACCCCTTCTATGAGTTCTACGATGAGTTGCTCGAGATTTGCCACGAGTACGACGTGACGATTTCGCTCGGCGACTCCTGCCGCCCGGGCTGCCTCTACGACTCCAACGACGCCACCGAGACCGCTGAGATGATCGAGCTGGGCAAGCTGTGCAAGCGCGCTTGGGCCGCCGGCGTCCAGGTCATGGTCGAGGGCCCGGGTCACATGGCGCTCGACGAGATCGCCGCCAACATGAAACTGCAGAAGCGCCTGTGCCACAATGCTCCGTTCTATGTGCTCGGGCCGCTGGTGACCGATATCGGCGTGGGTTACGACCACATCACCGCCGCCATCGGCGGCGCCATCTCCGCCAGCTCCGGTGCCGACTTCCTGTGCTACGTGACACCGGCCGAGCACCTATGCCTGCCTAACGCCCAGGATGTGCTCGACGGCCTCATGGCCACCAAAATCGCCGCACACGCCGCCGACATCGCCAAAAAGGTGCCCCACGCGCGCGACATGGACGACAAGATGGGCCAGGCACGCCGCAAGCTCGACTGGGATGCCATGTGGAAGTGCGCGCTCGACCCGGTTACGGGCAAGAAGCGCTACGAGGAATCCCCCGCCGCCACCGAGGGCACCTGCACCATGTGCGGCAAGATGTGCGCCGTCCGCACCGTCAACAAGATCTTCGAGGGCACCACGATCGACCTTGGCATGGAGGACTAGCCTTATCGCCGCGGCCGCTTCTGGCGGCGAGCTGGTGCCTATCAATTGTTGACGTGTGAACATTTGCTTACATTTGCGTAAAGATTGCATCGCCCGCCCGGGTTCGACATAGAGTCGGCCCGGGCATCTTTATAATGCTGGCTTAAAGACCCATTTGATTCCGACCGAACAAGGGAGCGAACATGGATCGTAGTAAGGTACCTGCCGTCCTGTCCATCGCGGGATCCGATTCCAGCGGCGGCGCCGGCATTCAGGCCGACATCAAGACCATCACGGCGCACCGCCTGTATGCCGAGACGGCCATCACCGCCATCACAGCGCAAAACACACTGGGCGTTACCGCCGTGCAGGATATCTCACCAGATATCGTAGCCGCGCAAATTGACGCCGTTTTTGACGATATCCGCCCGAGCGCCATCAAGATCGGCATGGTTTCCTCTGCCGAGATTATCGAAGTCATCGCCGACCGCTTGAGCGCCTGGAACGCAACGAACGTGGTCGTCGACCCCGTCATGGTCGCCACCTCGGGCGCGCGGCTGATTGCCGAAGATGCCGCCGAGGCGCTCACCCGCCGCCTGTTCCCGCTGGCGACGGTTATCACGCCCAATATTCCCGAGGCCATGGCCCTGCTCGACTACGAGGTCGACTCCGAGCGCACGCAGCAAAATGCTGCCATGCTCCTCACCCGCCGCTTTGGTTGCGCATCCCTCGTTAAGGGTGGGCATCTTGTCAACGAGGCCAACGATGTACTGGCCGAACCCGCTCCACTCGATGACGAGGGCAACCATCTGGGAGATCCACTCACCACGTGGTTCCGCCACAAGCGCATCGAGACCGACAACACGCACGGCACCGGATGCACGCTCTCGTCCGCCATCGCCTGCGCGCTGGCTCAGGGCATGGATCTTGCCGACGCCGTCAACGCCGGCAAGGCCTACCTGACAGGCGCTCTGGCCGCCGGCTTTGACATGGGCAAAGGCTCCGGCCCCGTCAACCACATGTGGCAGTATTAAGATTCGCAGCCCAAGCCACCGCAAAGGCGCCCGTCCCCTTTGCGGTGGCTTGGGGTCGCGCTACTCTCCGAGCATCTCTTGGAGCTTGGCTGCCACGGCGTGGCCCAGGCTCTCGTGGCTTTCGGGCATCATGTGCAGATAATCGATATCGCCCGGCTCGGCAAAATCAGCGGCATTCAAAAAGTCGCAGCCAAACTGTTTAGCAGCATACGCATAGTATTCGGCAAAATGCTCCGAGGCCTCGACGGAG
The DNA here is from genome assembly GCA_902488525.1 of uncultured Collinsella sp. Classification (GTDB taxonomy): domain Bacteria; phylum Actinomycetota; class Coriobacteriia; order Coriobacteriales; family Coriobacteriaceae; genus Collinsella. The sequence continues at coordinate 9,618 of CABTWP010000031.1, read as the reverse complement.
CGCTCGTCAAAATCGGTCATGTACACATCGGCGATCTGCGGTTTAATCTTGATAGGCGCCATCAGCAGAATACGCGGGCAGGGCGCGGCTTCGGTCCAGGGAAACGCGCGGACGGTGCGAATCAGCGCCATGGCACCGTCAGCGATATCGGCAGCCCCCACGCTAAAGACCGTCTTGCAGTCGTTGGTGCCCAGCATAATCACGATCGCATCCAGCGGCTTATGAGCCTCGAGCAGCATCGGCAACGCGCGGATGCCGTTGAGATTAGTGTCCAGATGGCACATGTCGTCGCGTACCGTCGTGCGGCCGTTGAGGCCTTCCTCAATCACGTGCCAGCCCTCGCCCAGGTCGCGCTGGGCCACGCCGCACCAGCGCACATCGTGCGCATAGCGTACCGCGGTGCCGTCGCGCATGCCCGCCGGATCATAGCCGTAGGTATTGCTGTCGCCAAAGCATAGAACGTTTTTCATCGTAAGCCCTTCCTCTAGTAAAAAGAAAAAGTCGGCGGGAGCAGTCTCTCCCGCCGGATCGACCTATCTGTCAGTACATACCGATTACAGGTACTTGCGCCAATCGTCATCGTCTTCATCGTCCTCGGCGGCAGCCTGGGCCTGCTCGGCGGCGCGGGCAGCCGCAGCGCGAGCGGCAACCTGGGCATAGGACTCCTCGTTGCGCTCGGGGAAGTTTGCCAGCACGTGCTCGAACTTGGCGAAATCTTCGTCCCAGCGCGTAGAGGGCACGGCAAAAAAGACCTGCTTGACCTTAAAGTTGCCCGATGCGAGCTCCTTGCGGAAGAGCTCGGCCACGGCCTCGGCGTCAAAGCCGTTGTTGTCGCAGCCCCAAGCGCCCAGCACGAGCTTCTCGCGACCCAGCTCGTCGCAGATGGCAAGCACAAAGCGGATGCGATCGCGCAGGGCGTCCAGCAGGGCATCGTCACCCACGCGATACTCCTGGCGAGCGCGCTTGACGTTGGGCGCGGCGGCCACGATCACGTCGGCATACGCATGCACGTGGTTGCGGTCGAAGCGCACCGCAGGCACCACCAGCGCACGGTTGCGGTAAAGCTCGCAGTTGATGTTGCGGCGACGGTTCTCGCCGTACCATTTGCGCTGTTTATCGAGCACGTTGTACAGGTACGAATCGGCACAGAGCGTGGCCTCCTGACCCAGATAGCCCTGGATGTAGCCGCCGCCCGGGTTGGTGAACGAGGCAAAGGCGAGCACGGCCATGTCGCAGAATTGCGCGTAGCCTCGGCCGTTATCCAGAATGGCCTGCGTGGCAGAGGCGTCGAGCACGGTGACCTCGGGCAGGACCGGAGCGGGCTCCTCGGCGGCAGGCGCGGACTCGGTCTCCGTGGCCTCCTCTGCGGGTGCAGGCTCGGCCGTAACCTCGGTCTCGGCGGACGCAACCTCAGCGGTCTCGGACTCGGCGGCCTCAGACTCCTCGGCAACCTGTTCCTCGACAGCGTCGGCCGCTTGGGCCTTGGCCTTCATCGCCGCGACAAAACCGGCAGGCATACCATCGAACTCGCACACACCGGCAAGCGAACGCTCGATATCCTTGGCGCACGCTTCGGACACAGTTGCCACGTGACGCTCGGCGGCCTTGGCACGGGCCTCGCGCTTGGGATTGGGCTGACCCGCTCGGTTGGACCTGCGGTTACGGTTCCTGTTGTCAACATCTGCCATAAGTGGTCACCTTTCTCGGTCTCTGCCGCCATCGGCTTTTCCCATCCATGATACCCCGCCGTGTACAAAAAAGACGGCCCCGAAGGACCGCCTTTCGCATCGATTTACACGTGCGCAAGCACCGCTGCAATTTGGTACTAGTCGCGACGACCAAGGATGTTCAGGATGCGCAGGAACACGTTGATAATATCCACGAACAGGTTAGAGGCCATAAGCACGGCGTTGGGCAGCGTAGGCGGCACCGTCGTGGCAACATAGGTGTCGTAGCCAATAAAGCCGGCGAACACCACGATCACGATCAGGTCGGTGATGGTCTGTGAGACGCCCATGAACATCAGCACGATCTCAACCAGAATAGTAGCGAGCAGAATGCCAAAACCGATGCCATATACGCGCTGGAAAAACTTGGGGAACGTCACGCCCAAGGCGCCAAAGACAAAGGTGATGGCGGCCGTGGCGATAAAGGCAGTGTTGATGGTGGGCAGGTCGTAGTTGGCAAGGCCAAACGACGCGGTCAGGCCAAAGGTGCTCGCAAAGATTACGTAGCCCACAAGGGACAGGCCCACGGACTGCTTACTGGCGGCGGCCGACATCATGACCATGCCGACGATGGTCAAAATAAACGAGCCAAAGACCAGTGGCAGGGCGGCGCCGCTCATCATCATGCGGGCAAACGCCATGGTGCTCGTAAAGTAAGCACCAGCGCCCATGGCACAAAAGCCCAAGAAGATGAGGGCAGACATGGCAAGATTATACGCACGCGGCGACATCTCCTTGGCACGGCTTGCGCCGGTTTCGATGGGGCCGTTCTGATAGCCCTGAATATCGTTCATAATTTCGTCCTTTCAAAAGCGCCGCGACAGCGCAGTAGCTGACAAGATTCCTGTCATTGTACCCGAATGCCGTACGTCCTTACCTACGGCGCTCGCCCTCGAGCGTGCGATCAAAGGCCCAGACCCACCAACGCATCACGTGTGCCTGCGAGCCGTCCGCCCGCTCGCGCGTCTGGTCCTCCAGATACAACTCGGTCGCGTGCCCGCCAAAACGCACCTTATAGGTCGCCGTACGAACACCGTGAACCGTTAAGCCAAAGCCCGTGGACGAGACAATCTCGTCAATCGTAAAGCAGCGACCGTCGACCCAGCAGACGGTAACCGGCACGACTTGTCCGCCCGCGAGGATGCGAGCCACGACGTCCACATACTGCTTGTGTACGCGCCGAGTTTTGCCGTCTGTCTGTCGATATTCCATGCCTCCTATTATCGAACGCATGTTTGCATGTTGTAAAGCGAACAGACTGTGGTTTTGGAGTGTCGTAGTAATCGCACGTGTCCGCATGGCGTGTTAGCAAAAAGAACACCCGCGGTCAACAGGGCTAATATTCAATTTTAGTGCCAAAAAGTTCACTTCTCCCATCAGAACTCGGTAAAGAGACCCGCAGGAGGTGATACGATTTATCATGTTTTTGTAACGTGTCTGCAAACTTCGAGAAAGCCCATATATGGACGTAACGTTCTCAACCTTCCTCGGCCAAATTGTGTCGAACCCAGTCCTTGCCGTCACCGTGATCCTCGCGTTGGGCGCCATCTTCGTCAATGGGTGGACCGACGCGCCCAACGCCATCGCGACCTGCGTCACTACGCGTTGCATGCCCGCCCGCGCCGCCATTCTCATGAGCGCCGCATTCAACTTCCTCGGCGTGCTCATCATGACGCACTTTAACGCGAGCGTCGCCAACACCATCTCACATATCGTCGACTTTGGCGGAAACAGCACCATGGCGCTCGCCTGCCTATGCGCGGCGCTGTTCTCCATCGTCGTCTACGGCGCCACAGCGTCGCGTTTTGGCATCCCCACCTCGCAAAGCCACAGCCTTATCGCCGGCCTGACCGGTGCCGCCATCGCCCTCGGCGGTGCGAGCAGCGTCAACGTCCACGAATGGATGAAGGTCATCTACGGCCTGGCGCTCTCCATCGGCCTGGGCTTTGTCATGGGCTGGGTCCTGTGCAAGCTCGTCTCGATTCTTTTCGCCGCCGCCAACAGGCGACGTGCCAATGTCTTCTTTAAATACGCTCAGATCGCGAGCGCTGCGGCCATGAGCTTTATGCACGGCGCGCAGGATGGACAGAAGTTCATCGGCGTGCTCTTTTTAGGCGTGGCCTTTGCCAGCGGCCAGACGAGCGTCGGCGATGCAGGCATCCCCATCTGGATTATGCTGCTGTGCTCGGCCACTATGGGTATCGGCACCAGCGTGGGCGGCGAGCGCATCATCAAGTCCGTCGGCCAGAGCATGGTCAAGCTCGAAAAGTACCAGGGCTTCTCCGCCGACCTGGCGGGCGCCGCAAACCTGCTGCTTGCCACCCTTACCGGCATCCCCGTGTCCTCCACCCACATCAAGACCTGCGCCATCATGGGCGTCGGTGCCGGCAAGCGCCTTTCGGCCATCAACTTCGGTGTCGTCAAGGACATGATGTTCACCTGGTTCTTCACCTTCCCCGCCTGCGGACTCATCAGCTTTGTCATGGCCAAGCTGTTCATGATGTTCCTCTAGTCAAACCGAACGTCCATCCGGACTGCATTACCTCGCCCGCCCATCTTCACCTCGAAAGGACCACCCATGGCAAAGAAACCCGATTCGTTCTACTTTGACAACTACGTCGCCTGCGCCGACCTAGCCGTCCAGGCCGCAGAGCTGCTCACCAAGATTTTTGAGAACTTTGATCCCGCGCAAATCCACGACATGCTCGAGGAGATGCATGCGATTGAGCATGCGGCCGACAAGAAGCACCATGAGCTCGAGGATGCCCTGCTCACTGCCTTTATCACCCCGCTTGAGCGCGAGGATCTGGACCTGATGAGTTGCGCGCTCGACACTGTGCTTGACCGTATCGAAGGCGTCGTGCAGCGCGTCTACTTCACCAACATCCAGAGCATCCACCCCGATGCCATTGTCATCGCCCACAAGGTGACCGACGCCTGCCGCGCCATGAAGGACCTGATGGTCGAGCTGCCCAACTACCGCAAGTCCAAGACCCTGCGCGAGCTCGTCATCCAGATCAACACCATCGAATCCGAGGCCGACGAGCTCTACATCAACGCTATGCGCAACCTGCACGTCAATGGCAAGGATCCGCTTGAGGTCATCGCTTGGCGTGACGTGTACGCCTTCTTGGAGTACTGCGCCGACTGCTGCGAGAATGTGGCCGATGTTGTGGATTCGATTGTCATGAAGAACAGTTAATTGGGGGTACGTATCCCACCGGTCGCGGGCCCGACCACTAATACCTTTTTCACTCCGGCTGCAAGCAGAGTCGTTCAAAAGGTATTAGTGGTCGGGCCCGCTCCCTTACGTACCACCATTGGGAACTTTGGCTGAGGGGTTGAGCGTGGTGGGGCCTTTGCTGTGATGGCCCTTGATTGCTCGGGGTTTTACTTTGGTATTCGATGAGCGATTGGCTGATTGCTGCTTTGGGTACTGTTTGGGTTACTTTGGGTTTGTTTGATTTTTAATTGTTGGAGGGCTTGTATGTCTTATTTGGATCTGGCTCGGGGTCGGTATTCTTGTCGTGAATTTGAGGCTCGGGCTGTGGAGCAGGCTGTGGTGGATGCCATTGTTGAGGCTGGACGCATTGCTCCTTCTGCTTGTAATAACCATCCAGCCCGTGTGATGGTGTTGGATACGCCTGAGCTTCTGGAGAAGGCAGCTGCTTGTCAGCCTCGGTTTGCTCGTGATGAGTCTATCTTTGGCGCTCCGCTTGTCTTCCTTATTTGCAGCGTTACCGGTGATGCTTGGGTGCGCCCGTATGACCAGATGAATTCTAGTGAAATCGACACCTCAATCGTGTGTGATCAGATGATGATGGAGGCCACCGAGCAGGGCCTGGGAACGTGCTGGGTATGCCATTTCAAGCCTGAGGTGGCACAGGAGCAGTTCAATCTGTCCAAGGGCGTCTATCCCTATCACATGCTCGTCTGTGGCTATCCCGCCGACCACATCGCCGATCCCGAGCATCGCGAGGCACGCACCATTCCCCTCTCCGACTTCCTCCTCAAGTAGATTTTTGGGACATGCCTTAAAACCCACCCTTGACCGCTCACCCGTTCGCCGAGTTCTGCGCCACCATGTGCAGGGCTCGGTTTTTTATGTTGCGCGCCCCTGCACAGTCATAAAAAAGGACCCGCAAGCTACGGGTCCTTTCGAGGCACTAAATTGTAGGCCGAATGTTAGTCCAGGTCGTCGGCAGCGAAGTTGTCGATCGGGGCGAAGGGATCGGCCACGGGGACAACCGGGTCAGCGACGGGCAGCGGCTCGGCGGGAACAGTCACCGCAGGAGAAGCGGCAGAACCGACCGGCGTAGAGGCCATCAGATCGGCCGGGAAAGAGTTCTGGGCATCGTCCATGAAGTGCTGGATGAGCTTGAGATACTCGGCCTTGAACTCCTCACGGGAAGCCTTGAGACGATCGATCTCCTCGAGCTCGGCCTGCTTCTCAGTCAGAGCCTGGCGGATAACCTCGCGGGCCTTGGCGTCAGCCTCGTTGCGGATACGCTCAGCGTTCTCGTTGGCATCGTTGACGATGGTCTCAGCGGTCTGCTGGGCAGCGATCAGGGCAGCGGAAATCTGGCGCTCCTGAGCGGAGAAGTCAGGGGCGGGAGCAGCCACGGGGGCGGCAGGAGCGGCCTGGGCGGTGGCATCCTGAGCCTGGGCAAGCTGAGCCTGCGCATCGGCAAGCTGCTGCTCGGTAGCAGTCAGACGGCCCTTAAGGTCGACGATCTTAGCGAGCATAGCGTCAACCTCGGAGGACAGCGTCTCCAAGAAGACGTCGACCTCAGCAGGATCGTAGCCACGCTTGGCCTCAGAGAAAGTCTGAGCCTGGATGTCTGCAGGGGTAATAGCCATAACAAGTCTCCTTTTTCATCGCCTCGGCGCTACACGCCCGACGTAAGTTACTAAGTCAGTTCTACACGAGTATACCTATAAGAAGCTGCAGAACCAGCCTCTGCACCAACTGCAACGCAATAATCGCAACGACCGGCGAAAAATCGATACCGCCCATCGGCGGGATGAAACGACGGAACAGGTTGAGCCACGGACCGCACACGCTATCAAGCACCGCGGCAATATCCTGAAGCAAACCACCCTGCTTCATGGGAATCCACGTCATAAAGCAGTAGACGACAATGAGCGTGGAATAGAAGTTGAACAGCGTGTTGACCAGCTGGACGACAGTGTAGATGTTGATGGGAATCTCCTCGTCTTGTCTTTACTTAAGGTAGCCGTCGGCACGAAGCTTCTTGAGATCGGAATCTTTGACCTCGCAACCGGCGGGCAGCACCATGAACACGCGGTCGCCCACCTCCTTGACCGTGGCACCCAGACCGCAGGCAAAGCCGTAAGAGAAGTCCAAGACGCGCTTGGCAACTTCGGTGCGTACGCCCACAAAAATCAGTGCGACAGGCTGCTTGGTGCGAACGCGGCGCACCACGGTCTCCACGTCGTCATAGCTCTCGGGGCGCAGGACATAGGCCGGCAGCTGCGGCGTGGCGTTGATGATATTGCTCGCATAGGCCGAGGCATCGCTCGGTGCAGGCGCGGGTGCAGCGGCGGCACGGGCGCGGGTATTCTCGGCGTAGCTCGACGGCGTGTCATAGGCACCAGGACGATAACCGCTCGCAACACTGTCCTGCGAGCGCGAAGGCGGGTTATACGTCGTGGCATGGCGGGAGTCATCGCCGACCAGCTGACCGGAGCGCGTATACACGGCAACCGACTCAGCTTCACCGCGGCGCGTCTGGCCAAGCAGGCCGTTGCTCGGCTCGTCTTGGGTGTAGAAGCCCTCGCCCGAAGCACCACTGTAGCCGTTGCCCTGATAGCCATCGTCGTAGCCGTCATCGTAGCCGTAGTCGTCATCCTGGTCATAGCTCTGGTCGTAACCCTGCTGGCCGCCCAGGTGCATCTTATTTTTAATCTCGTCAAGGAAGCCCATGGTTGTGTCCTCTCACGGTTTAGTGCAGGCGCTCTGTAAACCAGTGCGCACTTCAGAGCCCTATTTTACTGCAAACTCCGGGCTAAATACTACCCTGCCCAGGCGAACGAGCGTAGAGCCCTCCTCAAGGGCAGGCTCAAAGTCCTCACTCATGCCGCAAGAAAGCTCGGGCAGCCTCAGATCGGGATGCGCCGCCTCCAGCTCATCCCTCAGCTCTCGCAGCCCGGCAAAGGTGCGACGCGCCACATCCTTGTTCCCCCGAGGGGCCATAGTCATAAGGCCCTGCACACAAATTCCCTCAAGTTCCGCAAGCTCGCCGGCAGCGCCACGAATCTCATCGGGCGAAAAACCGCCCTTGGACTCCTCGCCGCTTACGTTAACCTCGATCAGCACCTGCTGGGGGGCGGCGAGCTCGCCAGCTTCGATCTTGCGAATGGCACGGCTCGAGATCGCCTGCGCCAAATGAAGCGACCCCACCGAATGAATCAGCTCGGCCGAGCCCAACACCGCGTTGATCTTGTTGGTCTGAAGGTTGCCAATCATGTCGAAGCGCACCTCGGGCAGTTCCGGATGCTCCGCCAGACCCGTGAGCTTGCGGACGAGCTCTTGCGGGCGGTTCTCGGCAAAATGGCGGTATCCCACCTGGACGGCCGCGATGGTCTCATTGACACCGACGGTCTTGGACACGGCAATCAAACGCGCGCCATCGTGGGGCCTCCCAGCGCGATCGAGCGCGGCATAGAAACGCTCGAGTATCTGCTCGCGGCGAGCGCGCATCAAGTCCAAATAGTTATCCATTGCTAATCGCCTCCGCTGACAGCCAAACAAGTAGTCCCATGCTAACGCAAGAGCGCGGCCCCGCATGTGCAAGGCCGCGCTCACTTAGGTATTTACAATCTTTCGACGAACGGGGTTACTTACTCCTCGTCGTCCTCGCCATCGTCCTCATCCTCAAGATGATCGAGCAGGTAGCGAAGACCCTCGCTGACCTCGTTAGCGGGCACCTTGGCAACGTAGCGAGCGTCGACGGCGGGCCTCATGATAACACCCTCGCCCGAAGGCACGCGCATGCTCTCGAGCTCATCCTCATCAGTGCGGGCGATATCGCCGGCATTCATGCGCTGACCAGTCAACAGGAAGGTCAGACGGCAGGCGGCATCGATGGAAATCGAGGCGATGCGATCGAGGTAGCGCGAAACCATGATGGCGCGGCGCAGGTCGTCATAGTTGCTGTCGTCGTCCATAAAATCGCCCGTGTCCATGCGGTTAAAGGTGCGGAAGAACTTCTCGTACGCCGCATGCACCGGCTCGTCCTCGACGGCCAGGCTGCAGATGATGGACATGTCGTTAGTGACGAGCGCAGAAAGCGAAGAGCCCAGCACCTGGTAGACGGCCTCAGCCTCGGCCTCGACCGTACCGACGAGCTCCTGGGGCAGCGAGATGTCGGCCTTGATCATATGACGCGTGGCGCGGCAGATCTGGCGAACCTTATCGGTCATGCGCTGCAGGTTAAAGTCGACGTAGATAATCGTCTGCAGCAAGCGGAAGTCGGAGGCGACCGGTGACTGCGTGGCGATCAGGTTGTAGCACACGGCCTCCAGGTTAGCGCAGCGCGCGTCAATCGAAAGCGTGCGCTTCTTGGTCTTGGTGGCGAGCTTGCGGTCGTCGGTCACATAGGCCTTAACGGCATCGTGGAGGGCCAGATCGACGGCCTCATAGATGCTCAGCATCTCGTGACGGGCCTCGACGAGCTGACGGGAAAACAGTTTGCGCATGGTTCACTCCAATCAGTTGGGTGCGGTCATGCCGCCCGCACAGTGAATATACACCGGACCAGGTCCGATCAGCTTGGGACTAGTCGCACCGATCAGCCAAAGCGGCCGGTGATATAGTCTTCCGTCCGCGAGTCCACCGGACTGGTGAAGATCGGAAGAGCACACGTCT
>CABTWP010000030.1 GCA_902488525.1 uncultured Collinsella sp. | reverse complement strand
CACATTAAGTGCTCTCCGGCTCGTGCGGAACTCGCGATCGACCTTATATATTTGCCCTCCCCGGGGCTCCCGCACAACGGGACCTCGGTTGGGTTCTATCCCTTTGGCAGTCGCTTCGCTTCTGCCCTACTTTGCTGGTATGGCGGTTTGGCGTTGGATCGGTTCTATCTGATATATGCTGGTTGCGGCTCTTCTTTTGGGAGGAGTCGCTTTTTTGTTGCTAGGAGGTTGGCCCGTGGTTGATGGGGATGCTCGCGCTGAGCTGCTTTCTGCGGATTGAAATGGCGAATGGATGCGTCTGCAGGCCGCTCGGCATCGGGCTGATGATTCTTTTGAATGGGATAAGCGGGCTCGGCATTTTCGGCCGTTGGAGACTGCCCCTTATGCTCGGGATTTTATAAAGCTGTTGGCGCTTGAGCCCGGCGAGTCGGTGCTTGATATGGGGTGTGGGGCTGGGTCGATTGCTATTCCGCTTGCTCAGGCTGGGCATCCTGTAATTGCGGCTGATTTCTCCCCCGCCATGCTGGGCACCCTTGATGCTGGTATTGAGTACTATGGACTCGAGGATCGCATTACACCGCTTGAGCTTGCTTGGGATGATGATTGGGATTTGGTTGGACCGGTCGCGAAAGCGGTGGATGTGGCCTTTGCCAGTCGTTCGGTTACGACGACCGATCTGAAAGGCGCGCTTGCCAAGCTTGATCGTACGGCTCGTCGGCGTTGTGCTATCACGATGGTCGCCAACTCCAGCCCGCGCTATGATCTGCACTTGATGAACGCTATCGGTGCCTCGGTTACCTGCAGTAATGGCTTTGTGTACGCCTTCAACATCCTTATTCAGATGGGTGCGTTGCCGCAGGTTACGTACTTTGAATCGCCTCGTCGCGATACCTTCGATAACCTCGAGGCAGGCGTGGCGGACTTCTCCCGTATGCTCGAACATGGCAACGAAGATAAGATCGACCGCCTGCGCGACTACATCGCCCAACACATGATTGAGAATCCCCATGCCGGTGAGCCGGGCTCCAAGGGCGTGCCGCAGGGGCGCTATATGCTCGACCATATCCGTAAGGTTCGTTGGGCGTTTATTGCATGGGAGCCGGTCTCTGCGCCCAGCTCATAGCCTGTTCGCAGCCCCCGCCGCCCACTCACTCGGCATCCGCATTCTTTTTGAACTGGGCAAACGCGCTCCACACCGCGCCGTTCCTGCGCTATCGTGGGACAGCTCACGTAGATTAAGGCCCCGTCGTGGGGCGCCCCATACATAGAAAGCGAGAACCCATGGCACTGACAGGAGCCCAGGTCAAGCAGCTTCGCAGCATGGCCCATCACCTCAACCCCGCCATCATCATCGGCAAGTCCGATGTCAACGAGGGCACCGTCGAGCAGACGGTCGCCTACCTGGAGAAGCACGAGCTCGTTAAGTGCTCCGTGCTCGATGGCTCCAGCCTTTCCGCCCGCGAGGCCGCCGAAGAGCTCGCCGAGCGTTGCCACGCCGAGGTCGTCCAGGTCATCGGCCGCAAGTTCTCGCTGTATCGCGAGTCCTCGCGCAAGGACATCGAGAAGATCAAGCTCGTCTAAGAGCCAATGATCCGGCGAGCCAACATATAGCAAGCTTACGGGTGCCCAAGTACTTCGGGCGCCCGTTTTTTATCGCTCGACCAGCACGCGGTTGAGCCGACCCTCCACCAAGCGCTCGTATAGACGCCGCGTCTCGGGCTCGGGCACGCCATTGACCTGCTCCCTCAGATGGTGCATATGCCCGCTGTACAGCTCGACGATATCGCGCCGCCGCCCCGCCGCACTGTAGACGCGCATGGCGCAGCGCACCATATCCTCACGCGCCGTTTCCTGCCGAAGCCCCGACTCCGCCAGCCAAATCGCCGACTGCAGATCGTTTTCCTCTAGAGCGGCATTTGCTCCCTTAATCATGCAATCGATGTACTTTGACTGCATAATGCGTCGCATACGCAAAAAGTAGGTGGGATTACAGCCATTGGGAACATACAGCGGTCCGGCATAAAGCTGCTCAATCTTAAGGCACAGCTCAACTAAATGGGGCCCGCGCGCACCCGTGCGATTTCCCAAAACCTCGCGGCTTATCTGGTCAAACAGCCGCACATCGGTCTTAACGTAGTCGCCATTGAGTCCGATGCATTCATTTTGGATGAGTACACACGACTTGCCGTCTGGCGTCGGTCCCAAAGCCGACCGTAAGCGCGATATCGTCGAGTACAGGTTGTTGCGGGCGCTATTGAACTCGGCATGGGGCCACAGCTCCATGGCCAGCGTCTCACGATCGACGAGCGCATCCATGCCCAGCGCAAGCCGCTCGGCAAGCGTCGCCGCCTTCTTGCGGCGCCACATTTTGTCCGTGATGGGAAACCCGTCGCGCTCGGCGCGAAACGCACCAAACATGCGAATCTCGATATGGTCGATGGTATCAACGGCTTCAACCTCGCCAGCCTGGAACAGGCGCTCGCCCTCCCCTTCCAAATCGTCGCGCAGCGAATACCGCGACAGCTCGCGCACGGGAAGCTTCTTGCGTATCCTGGTCGCCGGCTCGCCCAGACAATGCATGGCAAGGCGCGCAAAGAGCCGATACGACGGTTCCAGAATCCCCGCGCGATTCATGGACATCCAGGCCGCAAGATCGCTATCTCGTCCCGCGCACGCCAAATGCAGCGCCACCATCCAGGCTTCTGCGCCACCAACCTGCGTCTGGCTTATATCGAGTAGCTCCGCTTCCTCGCGCACCGAAACCATCGAGGTGTTACGCAGATATGCCGCGCGCTCCAGCAGCAATGCGTTATCGCGCATGTACGCAATCGACTCCTCGGCAAGTTTGAGCACTTGGACCGCACGGAACTTTGCATTAACCGGCCGTCCCTCTGCCAGCGACTGCCAACCTTCTAGCAACAGGCCAAACAGCTGAATCTGGTTGTCGCGCATGCGCACGGCAAAACGATCGAGCTCGTTGAACGCCGCGTCGTCGGTTACCGGCAAGCCGGAAAGGAGCCGCCGTGCCGCCAACACCATACGCACCCAGATAGCCATCGCCTTAAGCCCACGTACGTCGAGCACCTCCCGCACCACCGTCATCTCGTCGTCGCGCGCGTCGGTTCCCGCAAACGACCCGTCAAAGAGCTCCACCAGCATGCTATCGGCCCGTATAACAATCCCCGCGATGTCGAGCTCGCAGTCGTAGGCCTTGCTCGTTTTGAGCTGTTGTAGAACGCCGCCGTCATTTCCCCGCTCTGTCAGACAGCGCTTGACCTCGATATGCGCAGACAACATATCGAGTGCGGTATGGGATGTCTCGATTTCTGGCACGGCCAGGTTCGTAGGAAGCCCAAGCCCGTTGTCCCCATAGCAAACAGCCGTCAGCGCCTGGGCCACCCTCCATGAAACAGGGTCTATTTCGCAGGCCGCCCGTTCGCCCCCGCGCTCGATGACCGATGCCATATAGCGAGCGAGCTTTGTATTGGACACGCTGACCGCTGCCAGATATACGCCGAGCGCCTCGGCGGGCGTTGGCTCTGGTGCCGGATCGTCGGCATCGATCGTGCCCAGCGCTGCTCGGCAGATATCGGCCCCGTGCCCCGTCAGAGCAAGATCGACCCCATACTGCCCGGCAAGTTCAAGGACCGCCTCGCGGTTCAAAAAGGCGTCCGCCAGGCCCATCGCCGCATCGCATCTACCCGCCTTAAGCAAAATCCGGGCCGCCCTCGGAACAAGTTCGGGGCGAATCTCGGCCACCAACTTACGCAAACGCAAGCGTCCGTTATCCTCCGTGCCCAGACACGTAAAACTCCGCTCGGCGGGATCCAAGCCAAAGATCGGGTAGTCGCGTACAAAGTAGGACTGGTCGACCATCGACAGCCTCACCCCACAGGCCTCGAGTTCCGCGATATTGCCCTCGCCCATCAAAACCATGAGACATGCCACACAAAACAGCGCATTATTGTCGAGCGAAGCCAGATCGACAAGTGCCGCACCATATACGTTGACAATCTCGTTTTCGAGCAGACCGGCTACGTCGCCTTGGCCATACAGACCCGTCTGCAATGCCGAAACAAGCTCGGGCACGCCTTGCGTGAGCTGATAAAAGTCGAGCGATGTGCTGATCGAAAACGCCGATGCCCACGCCGAATACTCATAGGCATGCACCTTGAGCATCTGCGCATTGATCTTAACCGAATCGCCCAGCCCATGAATCAGCTGACGATTTGAAGGACGGCAGGAGATAAAGACCCCTACCCCCATAGCGCGCAGGCCGCGGATCCTGTCGATGAGGTCTTCGGTATCGTGCTGATCGAGGTTTGGCACATTATCAATCGCGATAAGAGAGTGCGGTTTGTCTTTGAGTTCTTCGGTAACCACCTCGAGCTGCATAAACACCTCGCGCCCAGTGGCGCGATCGGCCTCGATAATCCGCACGGGGCCTCGCGTCGGGTCGCATTTAACCTCATGGGTGTACTGCAGCAGCACCGAGGTCTTCCCAAACCCGTCGGGCGCATAAAGAACCACGATGCCGGCCTTTCGGCCCTTGGCAATAAGCTCATTCATCAAGCGTTCGCGTCGCACCATATAGCCTCCGCCTAACGGCATCAGCTCGAGGTCGTCTATACCGCTCAAATCGTTTACCATGCCCGCTCCTCAACTCGACCGTATGGACACTGTAGCCGCAAGACCATACAAGCCGCGCTATGAATAGAGCGACCTTGTGTTTTAGGTTGTCTTTTGGTACGCAAGCGGCAAGTTTTTGTACAGCGAGGGCCGATTGTTATTAATCCCCCGACTAATCGGTCTTTAAGCAGGTAAATGAGCTTGTCAGCTTGTCCCATCTAAGCGGCAGTGTAACGCAGATGAACAAGGTTCAGCTATGTCATTTAACTCGCCTAGCACCCGCTACCGTCTACGACCTTTTAGTGGCATTTTTGCATAGAATCTGATATAGAATGAATCAAGCTGTTGGGCATCCGGCATTCGTCAAGCTTGCGGCAAGATTTTGGTCAAGTGGGCGGAAAAGGATAGCAAAAAGGCCCCCGCAAAGCGGAGGCCTTAGGCAAGGCTATGTCGAGCTGCAGGATTCGCGCTACTCGCAGAGCGAAAGGGCGGCCTCGTCGGCAACGACAACGCAGTTGGTGTGCAGCTGCAGAATCGAAGCCGGGCACTCGGGCGTAACCGGACCATAGCACATGTCATGCACGGCCTGAGCCTTGGCCTCGCCATTGGCGACGACCAGGATCATGCGGGCATACATGATGGTCTGGGTACCCATGGTGTAGGCCTGACGGGGAACATCGTCGATGCTGTCGAACAGGCGGCTGTTGGCCTGAATGGTGCTCTCGGTGAGGTCGACGCAGTGCGTACCCTTGGAGAAGTGGTCATCGGGCTCGTTGAAGCCGATGTGGCCGTTGTTGCCAATACCGAGCAGCTGCAGATCCGGGTAACCGGCGGCGGCAACGATCTTGTCGTACTCAGAGCAGGCAGCGGCGGCATCGGGGTTGGAACCGTCGGGCACATGCGTGTTGTTCAGGTCAATGTTGATGTGATCGAAGAAGTTCTCACGCATGAAGTAGTGATAGCTCTGGGGATCGTCATGCGAAAGGCCGCGATACTCGTCCAGGTTGTAGGTGCTGACCTCGGCAAAGTCGACGTCACCCTTCTTGTACCAAGCAGCGAGCTGCTTGTAGGCACCGATCGGGGTGGAGCCGGTGGCAAGGCCCAGCACACAGTCGGGCTTGAGGATAACCTGCGCCGAGATGATATTGGCGGCCTTGCGGCTCATATCCTCGTAGTCTTTAGCTTTAATGATCTTCATTACGCGTCCTTTCTCGTACAAGAGAGGCAAGGCTCCCTTACAAGCACTTGCCCGCGGCCCGCGTCGGCCGCAACCAACGTGTGCGGCCACCAGGGCGAGGTCGCGTAATGTATGTGTCTCGTGTCTAGCCGCGTCGAGGCCCCTGCCCGTCCACGGTGACCCGAAGCTGTTTAGCCTCGGACGTTTCCCATCTTGCCACGGAGGGCGTCCTCTTTCAAGGGCGCCCTCCGTAAACGTGTTTGAATTGTAGGCTAATGGCCACGTGCACTTGTTAGCGCTCGCGAGCAACGATGAGCTGGTCCATCTCTTCGACATGCACGCCAACGGAGCCCTTGATGCTCGAGAACTCAACGGAGTTGCACACCAAGATGGGAACCGTCACATCGTAGCCCTCGGCAGCAATTGCCTCGCGATCGAACTCAATAAGTACATCGCCCTTATGGACGATGTCACCCACTTGCGCATGTACGGTAAAGTGCTTGCCCTCGAGCTGAACAGTGTCCAAACCAACGTGGATGAGCACGTTCAAGCCATCGACCGTGTTAAGCGCAACGGCGTGTCCCGTGGGAAAAATGGCCTCGACCTTGGCATCAGCCGGTGCAATCACACGCGTTCCGGTGGGCTGAATCGCCACGCCCTGGCCCAAAAGGCCGGTGGCAAACGTCTGGTCGTTTACCTCGGAGAGCGGAATGACGTCGCCCGAGATGGGAGCATCCAGCGTAAGGACTCGACCACGCATACCAAAAGACCTTAGGACTTTAGTGAACATGCTCCCCCTCGGACATACCAATCAATCAAAATAACCTTAACAGTTTACCACTTGGCAACGGTTTTTGACCATTAGGGAAGTTCGCGCTTGACAACCTCGACGATGTCGTCGACAACGCGCTGGGTCAGCTCGTGCGTCTCGGCCTCGGCCATCACGCGGACCAGCGGCTCGGTACCGCTCGGGCGCACCAGAATGCGGCCGCGGCCGTCAAGCTCCTTCTCGGCAGCAGCGACGGCATCCCAGATAGGCTGGCAATCGTCCAAGCCGGCCTTGTTGTCGGAATGCACGTTGACGAGCACCTGCGGGTACTTCTTCATGATACCGGCAAGATCGGTGAGGGTGCGACCGGTGCGCTTGAGCACGGCCAGCAGCTGCAGAGCCGTCACCAGGCCGTCGCCGGTGGTGTTGTGCTCCAGGAAGATGATGTGGCCGGACTGTTCGCCGCCGATGACGGCGCCGTCCGCGAGCATGCGCTCAAGAACATAACGGTCGCCCACGGCGGTCTGAACCATCTCGAAGCCCTGCTCCTTCATAGCGATGGAGAAGCCCAGGTTGCACATGACGGTCGAGACGATCTCGGAGTTGGCGAGCTTGCCGCGAGCGGCGAGGTCAGAACCGCAGATAGCCAGGATGTAGTCACCGTCGATCTCATTGCCCTCGCTGTCCACGAACAGCACGCGATCGGCGTCGCCGTCGTGGGCCAGGCCGATATCGGCGTGGGTGCACAGCACGAGCTCGCGCAAGGGCTCAAGGTGAGTGGAGCCGCACTCAACGTTAATGTCGGTGCCACAATAATCGGTGTTGATGGCATGGACCGTGGCACCCAGGCGCTGCAGCGCGGCGGGCGTAGTCTGGCAGGAAGCACCGTGACCGCAGTCGACGGCAACGACCAGGCCGTCGAGCCTCAGGCCATCAAGCGTATCGATGGCGTGGTCGACGTATGCCTTGCGGGCGTCCTTCATCTTGATGATGTGGCCCACGCCGGCGCCAGTCGGCAGCGTGTCGGCAGCCATGGCTTCCTCGGACATGACCCAGGCGCTGATCTCTTCCTCGACAGCATCGGGAAGCTTCATACCCTTGCGGCTAAAGAACTTGATGCCGTTGAACTCCGGCGGATTATGCGAAGCAGAGATGACGATGCCGCCGTCGAGCTCGTTTTGAACAGTGAGCAGCGCCACGGCGGGCGTGGGAATGACGCCGCAGCAATGCGGACGGCCGCCCTCGGCCATAATGCCGGCGGTCAGAGCGCTCTCGAGCATGGTGCCCGAAAGGCGCGTGTCGCGGCCGATGCAAATATCCGGACCAAGGAACTTGGTCGCCGCGCGGCCCAGGCGAAACGCGAGGTCGCACGAGAGGTCGGCATTGGCGACGCCACGGACGCCGTCGGTACCGAAGATGTTCTGGGGCATAGGATCGCTCCTTCCCTAGCAGGCGATATGCAACCGCCCACCCTAGTCGAAAAAGAAAAGCGGGACCCGCCGAGGAATCGGCAGGCCCCGCTTGTACATTGTATCTCGAAAGGAGATAAAACCTTAGCGCTTGGAGAACTGGGGAGCGCGGCGGGCCTTCTTGAGGCCGTACTTCTTGCGCTCGACCACGCGAGCATCGCGCGTAAGGAAACCGGCCTTCTTGAGGTCAGCACGGTAGTCGCCAGCGTTCAGAAGAGCGCGAGCGATGCCCAGACGCAGAGCGCCGGACTGACCGGAGATGCCGCCGCCATCGCACAGAGCGATAACGTCGAACTGACCGGCGGTGTCGGTCACCTTGAAGGGAGCAAGGGCGTTCTCAACGAGCTGATGACGGCCGAAATACTGCTCGGCGTCACGCTTGTTGATGGTCACCTTGCCGGTGCCGGGGACGAGACGGACGCGGGCGACGGCGTTCTTACGACGGCCGGTACCCTGGTAGACAACGGTGTTCTCAGCCATCTTTAAGCCTCCAGCTCAATCTTCGTGGGGTTCTGGGCAGCATGCGGATGCTCGGCACCAGCGTAGACCTTAAGCTTGGTCATCTGGGCACGGCCGAGGGTGGTCTTGGGCAGCATACCGCGAACGGCGCGCTCGATGACCTTCTCCGGGTGCTTCTCCATAGCCTGGCGGAAGCTCTCAGCCTTGAGGCCGCCGTTGTAGCCGCTGTGGCGATAATAGGTCTTCGTGTCGGCCTTGTTACCGGTAAGCTGGACCTTATCGGCGTTGATGACGACAACGAAGTCGCCGCAGTCGCTGTTGGGCGTGAACTGGGGCTTGTTCTTACCGCGCAGGATCATTGCGATCTGGGTGGCAAGACGGCCCAGGACAGCACCATCGGCGTCGACGAGAACCCAGTTGCGCTGGACCTCGCCCTGCTTGGCGTAGTGAGTCGATTTCGAAATCACTTAGACTCCTCCATGTACAGTACGTGTTGTTACAGAGATTCACGGGGCTCTGCAAGTAACCCGTCCATATTACCCCGCTCGCCGTACGAGTCAACAGGTATTTTGGCTCCGACCAGAGTTTCTGCACATGTCATCCACGAGCCGTGATTTTTCCAGCTCTTTAGCTGTTGCCATTTTTTGAGAGTTCGCCGCCGTTAGCGCTCAACGAACTCTTGGATTTCCGCGAGCAGGCGCTTTGCCTCCTGACGACCCTGGATATACAGGTCCAAAAGCTTTGCCGAATCGTGCTCGACATGGCCGACCTCGACCGGCTTTTGCGGAGCAACGACCAACGCGCGGCCCTCGCGCTCATACTTCCACAGGTGCATGCGCTGGATGTTGTAGCGGTCGTGGCGCGTCTCGATTCCCTCGAGCAGATAGGGGTAGTCGGCATAGCGGGCGCGCGCGGCAGGCATAAACTCGTAGGGCTTTTTCTCGTACGAGCGGTCCTGCGTAACAATGACAACCGCGCGGTCGAAGCCCGCCTCCTCCAGCACGTGCTCGATGGGGACCGAATCGGCCACGCCGCCGTCGACGTATTTGTGCCCGTCTATCTCGACCGGCGGTGTCACCAGCGGCAACGAGGTCGATGCGCGCACAGCGTCGAGGTCGAGCACGGCGCTTTTGACCGGGAGGTACGTGGCGGTTCCAAAGAGCATGTCCGTCGCGACGGCGTACATCTCGATGGGGCTCGCATCGAACGTCTCGTTGTCAAAGGGGTCCAGGCGGTCCTGGACATCGTTGAAGATAAAATCGTAGCCGACGATAGAGCCCGTGGCCGCAAACGACGCGGCGCCCATGAAGCGGTTGTCGTTACAGAAAGCCAGGTTGATGCGGTTGGCACGGCCGATCTGGTGCGATTTGTAGTTCACGCCGTTGAGGGCGCCGGCCGATACACCGTAGACAGCCGGAATCTCGACGCCAGCCTCCATGAGAACGTCGAGCACGCCTGCGGTAAATTGCCCGCGAAAGCTACCGCCCTCCAGGACGAGCGCGACCTTGCCGGCGTTCTTTGCCTTATCTTCTGCAGTCATGTTGACCTCCTGCGATTGCGTTTTGGCTTTCTTCTACCCAGTTTTGGGATGGCGAGAGCGCAGGTTTTTTGAGGCGGCAAGTGAAGCGGAAAGTGTGTCCCAGTTTGAGGCGAGATTCCGGGATGCGCTTTCCGCTTGGACCGCCGCTGGGAAAGCGCGTCCCGTTCTGAGCGCGGATTCCGGGATGAACTTTCCGCTAGCCATTCATTTGGAAACTGCATCCCATTCCGAACGAGGATTCCGGGATGTACTTTCCGCTTGAGCTGCCATTGGGAAAGCATATCCCACTCTACGGCTCGATTCCGGGTCGCAGTTTCCGCTTGAGGCATCATCCGGAAACTACATCCCAGTCTGAGCGCGGATTCCGGGATGGACTTTCCGCCTGGGCCGCCATTGGGAAAGCGTGTCCCGGTCTGCGTTGCCAAGGCGTTTTCTTTACGGCCGCGCCCTGCATAGAGTTCGATTCTCCGCGGTTTGGGGAATCCGTTGATGGGTTGAGGCCGGGGCAAGACGCCCGATCGGCATCGCATCTATATCTAGCTGGGGCATTGCGCGGAGAATCCGCGTATTTGCTCCGCAAATCCGCACCGGCTTCGGCCGCCTGCCGGCGTCCTCACCCGCGGGCTAAAAACGCTCACGCCCTGCACAGAGTTCGATTCTCCGCGGTGCGGACTAGAAATAAAAAGGCAGGTAGATACGAATATCTACCTGCCTGTTACTTCTGGTGGAGGCGCGGAGAATCGAACTCCGGTCCACGAAAGCCCCCTGATTGGCATCTCCAAGCTCAGTCGCTGGTTTAGTCTCGGACGCTTTGCGCGCAGCGACACGCTCGCGGCGTCCTAACCGGTTCGGTCTTAGCCTGCGCCATACCGATTACGTGCGCAGGAGCATTCCCCTAACATGACGTCGCGCCGGTGTCGGGGAAATCACCGGGTTGACGCGCCGCTATAAACTAAGCAGCGAGAGCCATAGGCTCAAAAGAAGAGTTGTTGTCAATTCAATTTGACGGTACCCCTGTTTAACGAGGCGAGGAGACCTCGGCTTGCTTCCTCTCTCAGAGCTATCGTGTCGAAACCAGTCGCCCCCGAATATTGGGAAAGTCTGGATGGTATCGGGCCTGCAAACACCCGATAACCGTCGACTTTTCAAAGAACACGCGGGGCGAGCCCCGCTTGTGGAGTGTTATCTTACCACGTTCTGAAAGCGGACAGCTGTTCTATGCACGAGCTGTGAAGACCCCAATGTGCGCCGTACTTCGCACTTTTGCTACCGATCGCGTCACGTATATTTTCGCCAAGCAAAATTGACCCGTCGAAAGGACCGTTATGGATACCAAGCAGCAACTCGTCAATGCCCTCGCAGGCCTGGGCTCAACCATTACCGAAGCTATGGATGTCATCGAAGGCTTTGTCCCCTGCGGACATCCCGCCCTCACGGTATCGAACGCACTCGTCGCGCTGGACGCCGACGATAATGCAGCCCTCGCCCAGCAGCTTGAGACCGTCGAGGGCTTTATCGACCACGTGAGTGAGAACCGCGGCGTGACCGCCTACCACGACATCGAGGTCGAGCTCGCGGGCCCCAAGGCCGATCTGCTCGCAGCAATCCGCGAGGTAGGCGCCCTTATGCAGACCGCAGGCGTCAAGAACACCCAGGTCAACGAGTGGGTCTACCGCAGCCTGGCAGCACTAAACGATTCCGACGATAAGGCTACCGAAAAGCTCACCGAAGCTCCCGTCATTAAGGCCGAGCTTTTGTAATTTAAGGATGCGTGGCCTTCTGAGCGCTGACGTTCCGAAGGCCACGCAGACAGCCAGGCGCTAGCAGGACACCCGCCCACCGCGTTCGGCCAAAGCAAGAATCGGCATCATTTGACGAGGTTTCTTTGCTGCAAGATCGGCATGTTCGAGCAGCTTGCGATCGTTGGTCACCAAGTAATCGACCTGTGCGCGCTTACACGCGGCGAGCACCAAGTTGTCCTCGTAATCGCGATGGAGCGCTAAGTATTTGTCGGCCAGCCAAAGGTCCGACGCATCTGCGCCCACGGCCGTGGCGTTTTCGGTCATGTTCCGAACAAACGCCAACGCCGCATCGCCAATTGCACGGGCAGATGCCTCGTCGAGCGCTCCCCCGCTGGCAAGAACGCTGCGCTTCAGTTCGTGTTGGACAACGTACAGCACGTCCTTGGCGATATGCACCGGAAAGAACAGCAATGCCCCCGCCTCCGTCGCCTGCCCAATAAACGCGCGTGCGGCAAGCGACTCGGCATGGTCGACGCAAAACGAATCGACCCATACGTTGGCGTCCACCATGATCTTGAGAGGCACCCCACTCACTGGATCATCCCCTTTTGGCGATAATGCTCATCCATGGCGTCGGAATAGATTGTGTCCCAATCGCGATCGTCGGATACGGGCGACGCAGCGATGCCCAAATCTGCATAAAGCCGGTCTGCCGCTGCCCACGACGCGGCGAACGGCGTATCGTGCGCGACGGTCTGTTGCCGGCCATCAACGGCAGACAGCACTTCCTCACACTGCCCGCCACCCTGTGCGACCTTGGCCACGACCTTTTTGATGAGCTCGGGCAGTGACCTGCCCGAAAGCTGCAGCGCCTCCTCGGCACGGTTCTTGACCTGACGATCCACGCGAACGTTCACCTGCGCCATGCCGCTAACAGCACCCACGTCGATCCCGCTCCCTTCAATTGCTAGCCCTGCTAGCAACACTTTAAAGAGAAGCTAGCAAATGGTCAAATGCAAAAGGCCTGCGCCCAGACGACACCGATGCCGTCTGGGCGAAGACCAGATAACGTGGGCGAACACGTCTGCTAACGCAGGTAAGCCTTCGCGTTGCCCAGACTGTAGGCAATCGTCGAGCCGTTGTGCAGCAGCGACGACGTCTGCGGGGTAATCGCGCCGGTAATACCCAATGCCAACAGCGCCGAGTTGGTGAGCATCACCTTGGAATACGAACTCGTCAGACGGTCGATAAGCCCCTGACTCATGCGGCGCAGGCGCACGATCGCAGCAAGATCCGTATCGGTCAGGATGATGTCGGCGACCTCCTTGGCGATGTCGCTTCCGCCACCCATCGCCAGGCCCACGTCGGCCAAACCGAGCGCCGGCGAATCGTTGACGCCGTCGCCCACCATGGCAACGTGGCGCCCCTCGCGCTTAATCCGCTCCACATACGCGTACTTGTCCTCGGGCAGCAGCTCGGCCTTAAACTCGTCGACTCCCGCCTCGCGCGCAATGCGCTCGGCCGTGCGCTCCGAGTCGCCCGTGAGCATGACCACGTGCCTAACGCCCAGCGCATGCAGGTCGGCGATGGCCTCGCGGACCCCGGGCTTGAGTGGATCCTCGATGCCGAGCACGCCCACAACGGTGCCATCGACTGCCAGATACAGCGGCGACAGGCCCTGCATCTGGGACTCAACTCGCTCCTTAATGTCGGACTCGAGCTGCGCACCCTCGTCCTCAAACACAAAGTGTGCCGAGCCGATAATCGCGCGACGCCCTTCGATGGACGAAGCGATGCCGTGTGCCACGATGTACTCGACCGCAGCGTGACGCTCGCGGTGCTCGAGCCCACGCTCGCGAGCAGCGTTGACGACGGCGCGTGCCACCGGATGCGGGAAATGCTCCTCCAAGCAAGCGGAAAGGCGCAGGATCTCGTCCTCGCTCCAGCCATCGGTGGTGAGCACGCAGGCAAGGCGCGGCTGCGCCTCGGTGAGCGTGCCGGTCTTATCAAACACGATGGTGTCGGCCTTGGCAAACGACTCAAAGTACTTTGCGCCCTTGACCATGACGCCCATCTTGGCAGCATCGCTCATGGCGGTCATGACGGCAACGGAACCCGTGAGCTTGAGTGCACACGAGTAGTCGACCATCAGCGCCGCCGAGGTCTTGATGAGGCTACGTGTGGTGAGCGCGACAAGGCCCGCGAGCAGGAAGTTCCACGGGACGATCTTGTTGGCAAGGTCCTCCATATGCGACTGGCCTTCGGACTTGAGCGAGTCGGCTGTCTGCACGAGCGAGACGATTGAGCGCAGTTTGGTTTGCGCCGTATTGGCGCGCACGCGCACCAAGATGCCGCCGTCTTCCACGACGGTACCGGCGAACACGTCGTCGCCCACGCTGCGCTCGACGGCCAGCGGCTCGCCAGTCAGGGTCGCCTGGTTGACCATAGCGCTCCCCTGCTCGACCACTCCGTCGATGCAAATGGACATGCCAGTGCGCACAGCGACCAAGTCGCCGGGCTCAAGCTCGGTGGCGGCAACGCTTACCTCGGTGTCGCCGACGACCTTTTGCGCCTTGTCGGGCACATCGAGCAGCGAGTTGATGAGCTCGTTTTCGCTCATGGCGCGGGTGTAGTCCTCGAGCAGCTCGCCCACGTTGAGCAGGAACATCGTCTGCCCCGCGGTATCGACATCACGCTTGACGAACGAAATGCCGATGGCCGAAGCGTCGAGCACGGGAACGGTCAGGCGCGGCTGCGCTAGCTCATGAAGGGCAGCGCGCAAAAATGCCATGTAACCGGCCACGACAAACACCGCACGCAGCGGCGTCGGTAAGAACCAGCGGCGCGCGTAGTGGGCGCCGATAAGTGTGGCAAGATCCATGACGAGCTTATGCTTACGTGGCTCAAGCTGCATCACGTAACCCGTCTTTGCGTCGGCAATGGCCTGAGCATCGAGCGCGTCCAGGGCATCGAGCACGGCCGCGCGACGCTGCTCGTCATATTCGAGCGCCATCTGGCCAATACGACCGTAAACGCGCACCTTGTGCACGCCATCGATATCGCCGATGAGCTTAAGAAGCGCATCGAGATCGCTCTCTGGCACAGGACCCGCCAATTGAAGACGGGTCCTGCCGGGGATCTCGCTAATAATCGAGAATCTCATTGTTTATGCCTGGGAGCGCTACTCGGCTGCCTTGTCCGCAGCGGCCTCGCTCTGGGTGAGATAGGCAGCCTCGGCAACCATGTCGTCGACATTAGCCTTGGCCTGCTCGACCATGTCCTGGTAGCCGTTCTTGATGCGCATGCCGCACGCGATACCTTGCACGCAGGCATTCTTGACCGGAGCGCTGGTAAGCAGCTTGATGCCGGCCGTACCAAGCAGAAAACCGCCACCGACAAGCAGGGTATTGAACGTCGACTTCTTCATGTTGCTTCTCCCTTTTGCCGCATTTGACGCGGCACGGTGCCTCAGCACCCGAGTAAACAAGTTTGCTCGAGCACACTTTTGAAAAATAGTTTAGTTTATCTAACTATTAAGGTCAACAAAGGTTAACTTTTTGGAAATCTTGGGGCGCGATGTGACCAAGGGGACCGCCCCTGCGCCACATCCACAAAAAATGGGCGTGCAAACGGCGCGCCCATTCACTCTATTCCATTCAGCCTACCTGACCCGAACGGCCGAGTCGTTGCAGAACCCGGGAGCCCCGGCAGGGCGGGTGCTTGCTCAAAATGAGTTCCGCACGCAAAGAAGGCCACTTAATGTGGCCTTCGTCTTGCGCAGGACTGTTCGAAATTTTGAGGAAGCACCCGCCCTGCCGGGGCTCCCGGGTTCCCGCTTACGAGAGCGACGTTCTCAGCAACTCGTTGAAGAGCTTCGGGTTGCCCTTGCCGCGGCTCGCCTTCATGCACTGGCCCACCAAAAAGCCGATGACCTTCTGGTTGCCGTCACGATACTGCTGCGCCTGATCGGCACAGTTAGCCAGCACCTCGTCCACAATCGGCTGCAGCGCGCCGGCATCGCTCACCTGACGCATACCGCGCTCGTCGACGATCTTGTTGGGGTCGTCGCCGGTCTGGGCCATGGCCTCAAAGACCTCGTGCGCCTGGTTGGAGCTGATGGCATCGGTCGCGAGCAGCTTGGCAAGGGCTGCCACCTGAGCCGGCGCGATGCCGGACTCGGCGAGCGACACGCCTGCGCCCTTAAGATAGGCGATCATCTCGTTCACCAGCAGGTTTGCGACCGTCTGGGCCTCCTTGCCAGCCATACCGGCAGCAGCGGCCTCAAAGAACTCGGCAAACTCGGGGTCGCCGGCAATCTGCTCGGCATCGGCGGCCTTAATGCCAAAGTCGGCCTCAAAACGGACGCGCTTGGCATCGGGCAGCTCGGGGATCTCGCCACGGCAGCGGTCGATGAACTCGTCGTCCAGATCGAACGGAGCCAGATCGGGGTCGGGGAACAGGCGGTAGTCGTCGGCCGTTTCCTTCACACGCATAACCACGGTGCGCTTGCGGCTGGGCTCCCAGTGGCGGGTCTCCTGATAGATGATGCCGCCCTCCTCGAGCACCTCGGCCTGACGGCAGATCTCGTAGGCAAGGCCGCCATGCAGGCTCTTAAACGAGTTGAGGTTCTTGAGCTCGGTCTTGGTGCCCAGCTTGGTCTCGCCGCGACGGCGCAGCGACACGTTGCCGTCGCAACGCATGGAGCCCTTCTCCATGGAGCAGTCAGAAATGCCCAGTGTCACAAAGATGCGACGGAGCTTCTCCATAAACAGGCGAGCTTCCTCGGGCGTGCGCAGGTCGGGCTCGGTGACGAGCTCAATCAAAGGCGTGCCGCAGCGGTTGTAGTCGACGAGCGACTCGGCCGCGGCGGTAATGCGGCCCTCGGCGCCGCCCACGTGGACCATCTTGGCGGCGTCCTCCTCCATGTGGATGCGCAGGATGCGGATGGGCACCGTGTAGGAACCGTCCTCGCGACGCTCGGGCATCTGCAGGTTGGACGCATCGTAGCTTGCCAGGTGACCGGCGCGCTGGTTGCCCTCGCGCATGGTCGACGTCATAGACGTGGACAGGCCCTCGGCGTTGGCCGAAGCGCTCGCCAGGCTCCGGGCCTCGGCCTCACCAAACGCGCAGTCAGGGCGCTCGGCGGCACCGCGACCGGTCACATCCAGGTCCAGGTGGCCGTACATGGCAAAGGCGACCGGACCCTGCGTGGTCTGGAAGTTCTTGGCCATGTCGGGATAAAAGTAGTGCTTGCGGTAGAACATCGAGTGGCGCTGGATCTCGCAGTTGGTGGCGAGACCGGCCTTGACGATGCTCTCGATGGCGCGCTTGTTGGGCACCGGCAGGGCGCCGGGCAGGCCCAGGCACACCGGGCACACGTTGGCGTTGGGCTCGTCATCGTGGCTGAGCTTGCAGTTGCAGAACATCTTGGTATCGAGTGCGGTGAGCTCGGTATGGATCTCCAGGCCGATCACGGCCTCCCAATCCTGTAGGACCTCGGAAAGCTCCTTCATTACAGCTCGCCTCCCTTCCCGGCAAAATCGGGCGCGACGGAAAGCGCGGGCGCCCCCGTGGCGGCATCGGCAAAGCCGCGCTCCAGGGCGCGGGCAAACGTGAGCAGCTGACGATCCTTAAAGGCCGGACCCACCAGCTGGGCAGAAACGGGCAGCTGAGTATCCTCGCCCAGGCCCAGCGGCACCGAGATGCCACCGTTGCCGCAAATGTTGAGCGAGATGGTGTACAGGTCGGAAAGGTACATCTGCGTGGGGTCGCTGATCTCGCCAAACTTAAAGGCCGTGCGCGGCGAGGCGGGCATAAGGATGGTGTCCACCTTGGCATACGCGGCGTCGTAGTCCTGCGTGATGAGCGTGCGGGCCTTTTGCGCGGCGTAGTAGTACTTGTCGTACACGCCCGAGCTCAGCAGGTAGGCGCCGAGCATCTGACGGCGCTTGGCCTCGGCGCCAAAGCCATGGGCGCGCGAGAGCGAGCTCTGGTCGGACAGGTTGGCGCAGCCCTCCTCCTGGTAACCGTAGCGAATGCCGTCGAAGCGGGCCAGGTTGGAGAACGCCTCGGCCGGGCCGATGACGTAGTAGGCGGCGATGGCGGCGTCCAGGTGCGGCAGGTCGACCTCGACCAGCTCGGCGCCCTGGTTCTGCAGCTCCTGGGCGGCGCGCTGAACAGCGGCCTTGACCTCGGGCGTCAGGCCCTCGGCCTCCATAAACGCGGGGATGATGCCCACGCGCTTGCCCTCGATGCTGTCGTTGAGGTGCTCGGTAAAGTCGACGGCGCAATCCTGGCTGGTGCAGTCGTACGGATCGTGGCCCGCGCCGGTAAGCGCGTTCATGGCCAGCGCGACATCCTCGACCGTACGGCCAAAGGGGCCCACCTGGTCGAGCGACGAGCCAAAAGCGACCACGCCGTAACGGCTCACGGCTCCATACGTGGGCTTAAAGCCCACCACGCCGCACAGCGACGCCGGCTGGCGAATGGAGCCGCCGGTGTCCGAGCCCAGCGAGAGCGCGACCTCACCCGCGGCGACGGCTGCAGCGGAGCCGCCCGAAGAGCCGCCGGGCACGCGCTCGGTATCCCAGGGGTTGTTGGTGCGGTGGAACGCCGAGCTCTCGGTGGAGCTGCCAAAGGCAAACTCGTCCATGTTGGCCTTGCCCATGGGCAGACAGCCGGCATCGAGCATGCGCTGGACGCAGGTGGCGGTGTAGACGCTCTGGTAATCCTCGAGCATGCGGGAGGCGCAGGTGGTGCGCGTGCCCACGAGGTTCATATTGTCCTTGATGGCCAGCGGCACGCCCGCGAGCGGGGGCAGCGGCTTGCCTGCGGCGCGGTCGGCATCCACGCGCGCGGCGGCCTCGAGCGCAAGCTCGGGCGACACCTGCAGGAATGCCTGGACCCCGCCCTCGCGCGCCTCGATGGCGGCGAGAGAGGCCTTGGCCATCTCGGTAGCGGTAAAGTCGCCGGCGGCAACACCCGCGGCAATCTGGGCGGCGGTAAGGGAATCGAAGCTCTGCGCCATTACTCGCTCTCCCCCTCTCCCAAAATGGACGGCACGCGGAAGTAGCGGTCGCGCGCGCTGCCGGCGTTTTCGAGTGCGACGTCGAGCGGCAGGTCGCGCTCGGGTTCGCGCAGGTCGTCGCCCATCACGTTGGACAGGCTTCCGATGGGATGGAACGTGGGCTCCACGTCGGGCAAGTCATATTGCAAGACGGGCTCGAGCATCTGGACGGCGTCGTTCAGGTAGGACGTCATCTGGGCGAGCTCGTCATCGGTCAGTGCGATCTTTGCGTACTCGGCGATGCCGCGCACGTCTTTCTCGCTGAGTGCCATAGGCGCTCCCTTCCGCATAACAGTTAAACCGCTCTAGTATACAGGGCAACGCCGGCTTGGAGCAGGCGCTTTACCCAAATGCAGCGAAAACGTAACGAGGGCGGCGGTTGACAGGCGGCGGGCTGGCGGTTCTGCAGCGAAACCGCACCGTCCATAGCGAAAACCGTCCCGCCCGCAGCGAAAAGCATCCCGCCCACAACGAAAACCGTCTCGCCCACAACGAAAACCATCACAACATTCGACACTTTTCGTCAAAATCGAAATTTTCATCGAATGTTGTGATGGTTTGGAAGCCCCCGACCACCACAAAGGTGTCTGTCCCCATTGTGGTGGTTCTGGAGAATGTCTTATGCCGAGGCCTTGGCCTTGCGGCGCTTGCGGACCGCGTGGATCACGATGTCCAGCAGCAACAGCACAATGGCTACGACCACGATAAGCACGGCGAACTCGCGCTTGCCCCAGTGGCGGCCGGCCAGCGACTTTTGCTTGTCGACGTCCTTCTTGTTGTACTTGGTGCGCACGCAATGCACCAGCAGGCGATGGTCGTTCACACCGTAGGGCGTGCAGGTGACGAGCGTCACTTTGTCGGCGCCGGGCTCGATGGTCAGCGACTCCATCTCCTCGGGCAGCACCACCTCGGAGTCCACCATCTTGTAGGCGAGCGTCTTATTCATGGTGTGCAGCAGCACCAGGTCGCCGGGCTCCAGCGAGTGGATGTCGTCGAACATGCTCAAGTTGCGCATGCCCGAGTGCGCGGTGAGCACGCAATGCGTCGAGGTGCCGCCCACCGGCAGGCTCGTGCCCTCCAGGTGGCCGACGCCCGCCATAAGGACTTCCTCGCTCGTGCCGTGGTAGATGGGCATGCTCACGTCGATGGAGGGGATCTCGACCCAGCTCATCATGGGGTCGCGGTCAAAGATGAGCTGCTGGGCGTAGGGCTCGATCTGGTCGGCGGGAAGCTCGGTGGCCTCGCCCGCCAACTGCTCGTTAAAGGAGCGCGCCTGGAGCAGGATGCGCTCGCGCTCCTCGGCAGACAGCGCATCCACGGTGCTGGACACCGTGCTGATCTGGTTGAACACGCCCGAGGCCTCGAGCCGGTCCAAGATCCACGGCCAGGTCATAAGGCCCACGCCGATAAGGATGATGACGATGGTGATGAGCCGGTCGGCCCAGCGCGGCAGTCGCTTGCGACGGCGCTTGGGCTTTGGTTGAGGTTTGGGCTGAGGGCTTGAGCCGCCGTTGTCCGCAGCGTTATTGCTCTTCATATGTTTGGCGCCCTGCACCATCGCTGGTCACTCCTCTACAGCTCAGGTTGTCTAAACAAATAATAGCCGATTAGCGAGCTTCCGCGCCGGACAACGCAGCTAGACTGCACCGTCCGGGCCACGTAACCCCACTCAACCAATCAAGCCATATGTTGCTTTCATCGTCTCGAGCAACTGCGCCATCGTTACGCCCGCAACCCCAATCTGTTTCAGATTGACGTCGCCCACCCCACAATCTTTAACAAACGCAAGCATATCGTCTTTCAGTTCTCCGCGCAGGTCGACGCCTTCCGACTCGCCAAGCAGCTGAGCAAGCCTCAGCGCATCGCGTTTATGCTTTTTTACCTTCCTCGAATCAACGTTCTCCCCCGCCTCCCTTCTAGCTTTTAGGTCGAGATACGCCTTCGCTTTGAACGGGACAATGTATTCCGTACCCAGGACCGAAACGCCGTCTACGGTCCGAATTCCCTGAAGGAACAAGCTGTAGTAAGCATCGTCCAACAAAATTGCCGAAAGACTGCTTATGTTTTCATCAACGTGAATTGGTGCCACATCAATCCCCTCACGACCCTTTAGAAAGTCGGGGCACTTCGCGAAGAGTTCGATCATATGGGGGTAACCCGGCCTCTTAGGCTCTGTAAACCGATAAAAACATGAGCCTTTGCCTTCGCCCCAGCCGCAGCGGTAACCGCCATCACGCACCAAAGTCCATATAGCTTCTGCCGTCTGAGGCAACCGGTCATCGGCGACAATTACCACATCAAAATCGTGAGTCGCCCTAAACGGAAGTCCCGCCTCCGCGAGCAAAATGTCGCATGCCGTGCCGCCGATAAGGGCATACGATCCTGCAGCTTCTTGCATATGCTGCTGAAATTCTTGGAGACCTTCTACAGCGCTTCTTGCCATGGATATTCCTTTCCAAACATGCGATCGACTTCGAGCTGAATTCGCTCATCGTCGATTGCCGCCAAAGATAGCGCAAGCGAAATGTCGTCAACACGGGAGGAGTCGGCAAACACGGGCGCATAGCGCCACACTTGGATCATCGCCGTCTCGTTATCCGGCAACTCCCCGTCTGCGACTTCGAGGTCGCTCAGTTGACGCCATGCACTTCTTAAGACGGCCTTTTGTTCCATGCCCGGCGCAGCGAGCATCGAACGCGCAGCGAGCGCCGTCTCCCCGGCGTCAACAAGATAGTCGATCTGCGGCGTCTTCCTTGCAAAAAAGACCTTCGAGACAGGCGAGGAGAGCTCTGCCATGTGTTCACTGAGCAGAAGATCAACGGCAACAGGGAACACGACGACACGTCGCTCGCGACGCTCGCGCCTCGCAAGCCCCCTGTCAACAAGCTCGGTTATGGCCTCACTCGCACGGCTTGCCGAAATCCCAAGCGCACGACAAAGGTCATAGGGACGATACGGCTCCTGGGCTGCTCCCCAGATTGCGGCAGCCTGTGCGTTGGGTGACATCTTGGACGCGTGATTGTGAAACCGGGCACCGCCCCTCTCCGTGCAGGCTGTGCCCATAAATGGAAGAAAAGCCTGTCTACCTGGGCAGACAAAGGGAATCCCTTGTGCGACCAATGCTTTGCGCTGACGTGCATCGGCGTCAGGAAACGAAACGACAACAGGAGTTTCCGCGCGTAAGGCTAGCTGACTATAGACTCTCTTAGCCTCGGGAAGCCCGACGCCAGTAGGCAAACTTGCAAGCAAAAACGAAAAACCGTTTGCGCCAACAGCGCGGACCTCAATCGCCCGCAAATGTAGCGGCAAGCGTGCGGATCCAGGCCAAGTTTTAGTCTTGGCGGAGAGGCCTAGTGCTTCTTGTAAGTAGATTAGCGCTTCGTTCATTTCCATCGTTTTCGTTTGATTACAGTTTAAATTGGAATTATACATTATTTTCGGAATTAACGAGATTCCTTTCGTGCGTAAGCCCGCATTTGAGTTTTCAAAATGTCCCGGATCGGCGGGCGATTCGGGATACAATATCAATAGGAAACGACGCACCCTGCGTAAATGTTTGGGAGCGCGGGCGGCCTAGTTTTCTGGTTTTGTTAAATGCCCGGGATCCGACCCCCGGGCATTCTTATTTGCGCTTGTTGCGGCGCAAATGCCTTCTACCGTCCGCACCGCGCGTGCGCCTACGGACCTTAAACCGAACCTCATACGAGTCAAGAAACGCGATGACGAACGTGCCCACCGCCGCGAGGGCGGCGAGCGCGTTAAGGAATTTCAGCATATGGTGACCTCCGATCGAGTCGTCGGCCGCCCGCGCACGGAATGCGTCGCAAAGCCATTTTACTGCGGTTGCACGCACCACGCCTGGTAAACGCGATTTTGACAAACATTTGTTCGATAGTTACAAACACGATTCCTCATCCAGCGGAGCCTGGCAACATTGCGCAGCACGAGTATGGGCCCGCATTTGCGTTTTCAAAATGTCCCGAATCGGCGGGGAGATTCAGGATACAATAGCTACAGGAAACGACGCACCCCGCGTAAGTGTTCGAAAGCGCGGGCGACCAGTTTCCGACGTTGTTAAATGCCCGGGCCTCTAACCCCGGGCATTCTTATTTGCGCTTGTTGCGGCACAAATGCCTTCCACCGTCCGCACCGCGCGAGCGCCTACGGACCTTAAACCGAACCTCATACGAGTCAAGAAACGCGATGACGGATGAGTCCGCATCGGACGGTGGAGGCTGCCTGTGTTGTCCAAAAAACGGGGCAGACTCCAGTGCGGAGTCTGCCCCGAAAAGAGAATGGCAAAGCAAGAACGTGGATGGACGAGATAAGTGTCCGCAAGTCTCATGGCCATCACATCCCACCTGCCAAAGGGATGGGTGAGCGAGCGTTACTCCTGCTCGGACTCCTCAGCCTGCTTACGGCTGCGGATGAGGTGCGCCACGCCGATGCACAGCACCGCGCCACCAGCGATCCAAGTGAAGGTCACACCGTTAAGACCGGTGAGGGGGAGGCCGGAGCCCTTCTTGTTCTCGACGGTAAGGGTGACGGTACCATCAGTCTGAGTAGCGTCATCAAGGATAACGAGGTCGGAAGTCTCCGCCGTCCTGGTGACTGTCACGGTCTGTGCCTCTTCCTCGGTTTTATGAAGACTGTCTGCACCAGACGCCTGAGTCGAGATCGTGAAAGTGAAGTCCTTCAGCGAATTGTAGTTGCCGAGGGCAGTCTGCTCATGAACGGTGTAAGTACCAGCGTCAAGTCCCTTGATGTAAATTTCGCCATTTTCATCAGTGAAGAACTCATGCGGCGTTTCACCAAGGTTGCCAAGTTCCTGAACGTATTTGCCCTTGGAAGCGCTGCCGTCCGCATTGTCATCAGGATCGGTAGCCTGAATGGTAAATCCGACATTCTCGAGCTTGTTCTTGCTTTGGTGATCTTTCTTGACAAGCTTGAGCGCATAGGTGTATTCGCGAACAACGTCGGGCACAGACTCGCCTTTGTCGGCACTCATGGGATTGTTGGAATAGATGAGCCTGACGGTGTTGAGGTTACCCTCGCCGCCGACCGCGACATTCTCTTCCTTGTTGGGGTCGAGCTTGGCTTTATAGGTGACGACGACCTCAGATTGCTCGTTGAGCGTGACGCCGGCCTGCTCAGCAGCAGCCTTGAGGTTGGCGAACTTGACCGTCAGGGTATTGGTTTCGCCGTCTATAGCCGCATCGTAACCAGCCACAGCGTTAACGGTCGTGTTCTTTGAAACTGTCACGTTGTTGACCTTGACATTAACGCTATCGAGATCGGCCGTCAGCCCAGCGGAGAGTTCGTCGTGGAACTCGTAGTAATAGGTATCGAACGTGGCGATATTGTCAGCGACGGTACCAGTCAGCTGATATTGGACATCCTGGCCCATCTGAGAGTCAGCCTTATCGGCCCATACACTGGTAGACTTGTCATCCCTGACCTTCTTCGTAACCGTGGGGATGCTGGTCTTCTCGGTGACCGTCACGGGATCACCGCCAACGAGAGCGAAAATCGGAGAGGTACCAGTGCTCGGCTTGTCCGGATCCGTAAGACTATCAGACACGAAGAGATAATAGCCATCGCCATTAGTGCTCGGGCGCGTCCACGGCTCGCCTGCCTTAAAGGAGCCGCCCGCAGCCTCCCCGTCTTCAGCTACAGCTTTAGCAATCGAATACAGCACGTTGCCAGGAGCGACACGCGTACCTTTGTTGTTTGCCGTGCTAGCGGTGGTACCCGTTACATTTTGAGAAAGCCACTCAGCCACAACAGAAGCTGAAGCATCATTCTCGAGCACCTCGGCGCCTTTATTATTCACGAGATCCTTGTACTCAGCAGACCCCTGAATGGCGGTAATCACCTTGTGACCGATAGTTTGATTCGCCCATTCAATATCGGAAGCAACCTTGCCATTGCTCTCCTCGTCAACGACTTTGGCCTTGAAGATCTGATAGGCCTTGAACGTATTGTCCTTGTTGGCCTCGTCGACCTTTTTGATCGTGATGCTGTTATTCGGAGCCGCCGCACCCTCAGCAAACGCCATGGTCACCGGGGCCATGACTCCACCGAAGCTCAGCGCTGCCGTGAGGCCTGCCGTTACTGCCAGGCGGGCGATGTTCTTGCTCATACTCATCTTCTTTTCCTCTGCTTTCTGCTTGAAATCCATTTGATCTAAAACCATCTGTCTGTGTCTAAGCATCTGCTTGGTTATGTCTCGCCCCGCTCTCTGTGGGGCTGCCAGCTACTCTTTATGGCTGCCACCTCCCCGCTTGACCAGGAGCGCGACCACGATGAGCGCGGCTCCGGCGACCGCTGCGGCGGCCGCGGCGTACATTGCCATATCGCCAGTCGAGGGCATAAAGCCTCCGGTGGTAATGCTAGGGGGTGTGCCGGTGGGCGTGTTGATGAGCGACGCCTCCAGGCTGCCCGTCGACCCGTCCGCGCTGTCGGCGCGCAGGGGCGACTCGGCCGTGATGGTGAGCTTGGGCTTGGCGGCGGCCACCTGGTCGACGTCCAGGCCCTCGGCCTTGACCGTCACGGAGCGCGTGCCCTCAAAGGCGGTGTAGCCCTTGGGCGCCTTGAGCTCGCGGACCTCCAGCTTGCCCGAGTCCACGCCCGAGACGGTCACGCGGCCGTCCTCGCCCGTGGTAACGGTGGCCTTGCCCTCCGCATCCCACGTGCCGTCGGCCGCCAGCGTGCGGCCGCGGTCGTCGGCGATGCTCAGGACCGCCCCGGACAGCGGCTTGTCGCCGTCGCTGCCGCGCTTGGTGAGCGCGAGATCCCAGGTGTAGGCGCACGCGTTATCGCTCGGCGTACGGGTGAAGCCGGCGTCGCCGGACTGGTCGGCAAAGGGAGAGCACGGGTAGCGCAGGTAGACCTCGTTGGGGTTGCCCTTCGCGATGCCGTGGTTGCACGCGCTGTTGAGCGGCGCGTTGTACACGGCGACCACGCGGGCGCCCGCGGTAAAGGCGTCGGCCCCGCCGAGCGCGGCGATCAGGTCGCCGGTGCGCACGGT
>CABTWP010000029.1 GCA_902488525.1 uncultured Collinsella sp. | reverse complement strand
TATTGTTTTTTTTCAAGCAGAAGACGGCATACGATAGTTTGCCTCGATCATGCCCATCTGGGCGAGCGCTTCCTTAACGGGGATGGGGTTGACCTCGCTAAAGAGGGCATTGATGAGCGGCTGACCGGCAATCTGGATATCGCGGGCGCGCTCCACGTCGCCGTCCAAATAGGCGTGGCACATGTCGTGCACGAGCTGCGGCTGAACATCGGCCCACACGCTGATGGTGCCCGAGGCGCCCAGGCTCATGAGCGGCACGGTAAGCGCGTCCTCGCCCGAGTACATGCGGAAGTCGTCTGACAGCA
Organism: uncultured Collinsella sp.; assembly: GCA_902488525.1. Lineage (GTDB taxonomy): Bacteria > Actinomycetota > Coriobacteriia > Coriobacteriales > Coriobacteriaceae > Collinsella. The sequence goes on along the minus strand of CABTWP010000029.1, from coordinate 25,800 downwards.
GGTGAGCGATCTTGGCCGCGTAGGCGACGTCGCCCGAGGCTTCCTTAATACCCATGATGTTGGGATGTGCGGCCAGGCGCTCTACGTTGTGCTCGCTGATACCGCAGCCGCAACGACCGGGGATGTTGTACAGGATGCAGGGAATGTCCACGGCATCGGCTACGGTCTTAAAGTGCTGATAGATACCCTCTTCGTTAGACTTGTTGTAGTAGGGGGTAATGAGCAGCAGGCCGTCGGCTCCCAAGCCCTGGTAAGTAAGCGACTTGGTGAGCATGGTCTGCGTGGAGTTGGAGCCCGAGCCGGCGATGACGGGGACGCGTCCTGCAACTTGCTTGACCACCGCGGCGACAACGGAGTTGTCCTCGTCGTCGGTCATCGTGGCGCTCTCGCCGGTGGTGCCTAGGGTGAGGATGGCGTCGGTGCCGTTTTGCAGGTGGAAATCGATAAGGCGCCCAAGCGCGTCAAAGTCGACACTGCCGTCCTTTTTAAACGGCGTAACTAGGGCGACGGTTGAGCCCTCGAGATTGCGGATGTCCATGTTCTTCCCCTTCGCCTCTGCGATCTGGATGCGTTTGTTCCATTGAGCTGCGACTGCCAAGCGCTCGTCTTTGGCGCGACGGCGTGCACTTTCGGCGCGCGACTTGGCCAGCAGCTCTCGGCCGCACGGCAGCACGTCGAGCGTGGCAAAGTAATCGCCCGGGCGCTCGGCGCGGCGGATGAGGTCGGCCGCGCCATCGGGGCGCAGCAGGACCTCGGGCGAGCGCAGCCGTCCGTTGTAGTTGTAGCCCATGGAGTAGCCATGCGCACCGGTATCGTGGATTACAAGCAGGTCACCCATGTCGATATGCGGCAGCTCGCGATCGATAGCGAACTTGTCGTTGTTCTCGCATAGGTTGCCCGTGATGTCATAGGTGTTCGTGACGGACGCTGTGGCCTTGTCGGCGCCGCCCGGCTGACCCATTACCGTAATGTGGTGGTAGGCGCCATACATGGCAGGGCGAATCAAATCGACGGCGCTTGCATCGACACCGATATAGTCCTTGTAGATCTGCTTCTCGTGGATGGCCTTGGTGACCAGGCAGCCGTAGGGGCCCATCATAAAGCGGCCCATCTCAGTGCAGATGGCCACATCGCCCATGCCGGCGGGAACCAGGATCTCGTCGTATGCCGCGTGTACTCCCTCGCCGATGGCGCGAATGTCGTTGGCCTGCTGCTCGGGCAGGTAGGGGATGCCGACGCCGCCGGACAGATTGATGAAGGCGACGTGTGCGCCGGTCTCGCGCTCCAGGCGTACGGCAAGCTCAAAGAGGATACGCGCGAGCTCGGGGTAGTAGTCGTTGGTGACGGTGTTGCTGGCAAGGAATGCGTGGATGCCAAAGTCCTCGGCGCCCTTGGCTTTGAGCATGCGGAAGGCCTCGAAGAGCTGCTCGGTGGTCATGCCATATTTGGAGTCGCCTGGGTTGTCCATGATGCCGTTGGAGAGCTGGAACAGGCCGCCTGGATTAAAGCGGCAGCTGACCGTTTTGGGGATGGGTCCCGCAACACGCTCAAAGAACTCGATGTGGCTGATGTCGTCAAAGTTGACGATGGCACCCAGCTTGTCGGCGAGCTCAAAGTCGGCAGCCGGCGTATCGTTGGACGAGAACATGATGTCGTGTCCCGTGATACCCAGCGAGCGGGCGATCATGAGCTCGGTATAGCTCGAGCAGTCGCAGCCGCAGCCGTATTCGTTGAGAATGGAGATGAGCGCCGGGTTGGGGTTGGCCTTGACGGCAAAGTATTCCTTAAAGCCCGGGTTCCATGCAAAGGCGTCGCGCACTTCTTGCATGTTGCGGCGGATGCCTGCCTCGTCGTATAGATGAAACGGCGTGGGGAACTGCTCGACGATATGCTCGAGTGTCTCCTTGTCCACAAACGGCTGCTTGGCCGCATATGCCTCGTTGGGGGTCAATGCCATGTCCCGTAAACCTCGCTATCCAGACGGCGCCATCTGCGCATCGAATCCGCATAGCGTGGACCCAATGTCCGGATAGCGCTCCCGCATTGCTGCAGACAGTCCTGTGGGTGTTTCCCACAGGCCCACCAGGCTGTTCGTGCCCGAAAAACCCAGTTCGGCGGGTTTCGCCTCCCCACGGGGTCAAAGCCTGCTGGCTCGCCCGCGGTTCTTCGTGCCCGCGCCTCTATCAAGTGGTAAAGACCCTATCACGTTGCACTTTACCAAACAAGAGTATTTGTATATAACGTTTAAAAAATGCAGCAATATGCTGGAAACATGTGTGCCACAATCCTGTATCACAATAAGTTGCAACAGATGTGCCTTACGAAGGGATTCTCTATGACCGAGCTTCAAGAACTCCGTCGCTATCGCCGCGATCTCCATCGCATTCCGGAGCTCGATTTCGATCTTCCGCAAACCATTGCCTATATCGAGGGCGTGTTGGCACCGCTCGCTTGCGAGGTGACCCATCCGTGCCCCAGCTGCGTCTGCGCTTTCTTCGACGCCGGCGTTGGTGCCGCGCATGCCACAGCGATTCGCGCCGATATGGATGCGCTGCCCATCGCGGAGGCGACGGGTGCGGCCTTTTCCTCGAAGCATCCCGGAAAGATGCACGCTTGCGGACATGACGGACACATGGCCATGGCACTTGCCGCCGCGACGTATGTCGACCGTACGATTCGCGAGCAGCCGGGCGCCATTAGGCGCAACGTTCTCTTTGTGTTCCAGCCGGCCGAGGAAACGACCGGTGGTGCCAAGACGGTATGCGAGAGCGGTGTGTTCGAGCGCTATGGGGCTGACCGCATTTTTGGCTTCCATGTGTGGCCCGATCTGCCTGCCGGCACGTTGGCGAGTTGTTCCGGTCCGCTGCTGGCGCGTTCGAGTGAGACACACATTCATATTCACGGGACGAGCATCCATATCGCTAAGACTTATGGTGTGCCGGTTGAGGAGTCGCACGATGCCGCGTTGGCGGCGGCGAAGTTTTTGGTTGCCGAGCGCGAACTGATGGACGAGCTGGGCACCGACGAGCCCTGTATCGGCAAGTTTGGTCTGCTGCAGGCCGGTACCGTCTGCAATGCGGTGGCGGGGGAGGCCCATGTTGCCGGCAGCCTGCGTGTGTTTACGGACGACATGTTCGACCGGGCGCGCGAAGGCGTGCGCCGCGTGCTGGACGATGCCTGTGCCGCAACGGGCTGCACGTATGATCTCGACTTTGCCGAGGGCTATCCGCCGGTCGACAACGACCCCGAGTTGTTTGCCAGCGTCGCGCCTGCCTTGCCCGGGCTGCAGCTTGTGGAGGAACCGCTGCTGATCGCCGAGGATTTCGCGTTCTATCAACGCCATCTGCCGGGCGTGTTCTTCTTGCTGGGCACGGGTATGCCAGAGGACCAAGACAACCCGAGTGATTCGGATGGCTGTCCCGCCTATGCCACAAGCGCTCTGCATACCGATAGCATGCTCTTCGACGAGGAAATCCTTCTCAAAGGCCTCGATGTCTACAAACGATTGCTTTTGCTTGACTAAGGCGCAAAGGACTATTTGTTCTAGAAAACACGAACAAACGTACGATAGAATAGAGATGTAAGTCTATAGAAACGTTTGACGTTACTAACGTAAGGCGATACTATGATTGCATCGTATAAAGATGAGGATACCGAACGCTTTGCCATGGGTGTGCGGGTCAGGAGGTTCGTGCCCTTTGAGCGTGTTGCGTTGAGGAAGATTCGCCAACTGCAGGTTTGTGCTTCGCTTGATGATCTTCGCGTTCCACCGGGCAACCGCCTGGAAGCTTTGAAGGGCGATCGTGCCGGTCAATATAGCATCCGTGTTAACGAGCGCTATCGGGTCTGTTTTGAGTGGAGACAGGAGATGGCTTGGAATGTCGAAATCGTCGATTATCACAAGTGATGAGACTTCGGCCGATTTGCTGTCGCCGGTGACTCCTGGTGAGCTTCTCAAAGAGGAGTTTCTTGTTCCCATGGGCATTTCTCAATATCGCCTTGCGAAAGAGACTGGGATTCCGGCTCAGCGTATCGGGCAGATTGTCTTGGGAAAACGTCGCGTGACGGCCGACACCGACCTCCGTCTTTGCCGTTATTTTGGCCTGACGGATGGTTATTGGCTGCGCGCTCAGGTGGCGTTTGACCTTGAGGCCGAGAAAAGGCGGATCGAACCGGAACTCGACAAGATCGTTCCTGTTCAGCAGGCTATCGCACTGTAGTGCTCAAAGATGATGGGGGTGGCGCGGCGATGAGGCGACGCCGACAGTCTGCCGTATATAGTCCGGGTGGATGCGGGTGCGGTTTGCTGCTGCTTCCGGTCATCGCTGTGGGCATTGGCGTGATGTTTGTGCTTGCTGGGCTGGCTACGGCGGCACTCGTACTGTTTATCACTGCCATCGGCGTGACGATTTGGCTCTGCCGCAATCGCGAGCGACGCCGTGCCGGCGGTAAAACCAATGTCGGCTGGGTTGTATTCCTGGTCATTGCGTACCCGCTGAGTGTCAGCTACCTGGTGTTCTTTGTCCTGTTGATGGTCAGTGCCTTTACCGGGGAATCCGTCACGGTGGGTTGATGCGCTGCCGGCAGACGGTCGCGCAAGGTGCGTTTGCTCGGCGTTTGGATAACTGCATTGGCCGTTTACCGCAACCTTAGCTCTCAGCTAATGAATTCAAGTTTAATCCTTCCTACGATGTGCTGTGTGCCGGCACGGTAGCCGGATCGTAGGAAGGATGAATAATGGCAAAAGAGGGAAAGAAGCCGATCGGTAAGATTGTCCTAGGCGTCATCGTGGTGCTGGTTATTGTCGGTGCCGTGGGCTCTATGGGCGGCAACTCAACCGATTTGCCTGCGAGCGATTCGGCAAAACCTGCCGAGACGACACAGCAGGCTGAGGAGCAAAAAGAACCGCAAGAACCGTATACCATTGCTGACGAGGCTGAAGACACTTCCAATCAGTTTGCCTATAAGATCACGGGCACGCTGACCAATAACACGGACAAGGAAAAGAGCTACATTCAGATTGAGTATGTTCTGTATGATGCCGATGGCAACCAGGTTGGAACGGCTCTTGCAAACACCAATCATCTGAAGGCGGGCGGCTCCTGGAAGTTCGAGGCGCTGGGTACGGTGTCTCCCGACCAAGTTGCTAGCTGGGAGCGTTCGGACGTAAGCGGTTTCTAGCATGTTGCATGCACTGGGGGAGGTGAAGTCGTATGCCCGATAAAAAGCTGACCGAGGAGTTGCTCAATGAGCTTCTCGATGCGCCGAACATCGATGGCTATATCAGGGAGCACGACTTTGCCGCCCCGTCGCTTTCGGACTACCTGAAGCAGCTGCTGCAGGAAAAGGGCTTGGAGCGCTCGCGCGTGGTTCGTATGGCCGATCTCAATGAGACCTTTGGCTATCAGATCTTTACCGGCGCGCGTCATCCGAGTCGCAATAAGGTGCTGCAGATTGCCTTTGCGATGGCGTTGACGCTCAAAGAGACCAACCGTGCGTTGACGGCTGCCGGGGTAAGCGTCCTTAACTGTAAGGACCGCCGCGATGCGATTATCATCTTTTGCATCGATCGCGGGTGCAGTCTCCAAAAGGTCAACGAGGAGCTGTATCGCTTTGGCGAGGAGACGGTGAGTTAGCGGCTGATATCTGAGCCGGCGGAGCTGCCGAACAACGATGCAAACGAACGGGGCGCGGATGCCATGGGGTGTCTGCGCCCTGCGCTATGATGGAGGCTATGGATACTCAGACCCCAACATATTCCGATGACGAGCTGACCGCAGCGCTTGCCGAGCACCTGGCGTCGCTCGATTGCGACGACAGCTATCGCGTGGAGCATGTACTTAAGCGCTCGTCCGTTGAAACAACCGAGCTCGTGTACTTTGAAGGAACCGGCGGTGGTTCGCTCGGTCCCTTTGTTCGTAAACGCATCGATGCTTCGGCTCAAATCGGCGGGGCATACGAGCGTCTGTTTGCCGCTCAGCGGGCAGGCAGGCGTTTTGAGCACCTGCCCAGAATCGTCGATTGTCGTCGTGTGGGCGACGAGCTCAACGTGGTTATGGAATACATCGAAGGGGAGACACTCGGGGCGCTGGTGGACCGTCTGGGAGCCACCCCCGATTATGCGCGTGAATTGTATCCTGCCCTATGCGATGCCGTGGGCGAGCTCCATGCCGGTTTTGCAATGGTGGGGGAGACGTCGGCGCCGGTGATCCATCGCGACCTCAAGCCGTCGAATATCATCGTGACAGGTGCCAACTATACGCCTGATGACGGCCTGACATTTTCATCGCTGGTGATTATCGACCTGGGGATCGCGCGCGTATGGCGCGATGGCGCCGATGCTGACACCGTCAAGTTTGGCACACGACCCTATGCGCCGCCCGAGCAGTATGGGCTTGGGCAGACGAGTGTGCGCAGCGATGTCTACGCACTTGGGGCCCTGTTGTTCTTTTGCTTGACGGGAGTCGACCCTAAACCAGGGCTCGACATGCGCGAGCAATGTGAGGCATGCGGCATTCCCACTCCACTTGCCGATGCCGTCTGCATGTCGATGGCGCTCGACCCGGCCAAGCGTTTTGCGAGCGCGGAAGCGTTGGGACGGGCGACGCGCGCGGCATACGATCTAAGTCGCCCCGTGCGGCCTCCTGCGCCTGTGCTTGTCCGTACTCCGGCCTCGGAGACGGTGTTGACGCCCCAAGGGCTCCAGAACCCCACAGGGCTTCCTAGGCCTGCCGCCTCCACTGCATGCGGTCTGCTCTCTCGCGTTCCGGAGTCTCTGGGGCGCATTTGGAATACGCTCGTCTTCTTCTCGCTGCTTGTGTTCTTTGCCGGAAGTCACTTTGCCGTCTTTCACCCCACGGGAGCAAACCAAAGCTACCCGACGTGGCTTCTCATAATCGAGTATTTTTTCTTTGTCGATGGCCTTATGGTGCTTATGCATTTTGCGCTGCTCGATAAGCGCCGTCTTCGTCGGCGATTCGCACTGCTCGACAGCTATCGCGGCAAGGAACTCGCGAAGCTCTGACTCAAGGCATTGGGTGTGCTGCTCCTGTGCATGATCGTCATAGTCGCGGTTGCCAATGCGACCGGCGTCGTCGATACCTCCGCTACCTAAAAGAAAAGGGCCCCATTGGGGCCCTTTGCAGTTGCACTTAGATGCGGTTCATCTGAGCGGCGACTTTGTTGTACCAGTCCTGCCACGTGGGCGGGCAGTACTTTTTGGCTGCTGCCGGGGTAAGGGTGGAGCCGTAGTTGGCGCCCAGATAGGCAACGTGAGCGGAGATGCCCTCGCTCCAGCTGCCAAAGCTGCGCCAACCGCCGCCGCGGGCACTCCAGCCCCAGGCGTTGTAAGAATTGGCGCAATAAGCACCCTTGGTGCTCTCGATGCAGGCGATGGCGGGGGACCAACGGGGATCGACACCGGTATTCCAAGCGGCGACGGCAAAGTTATAGCCCTGGCCTGCCATGGGGGAGCCGGCGAGATAATTGTCGATGCGGCTCGTCCACTCATTAATGAACGAATCGTAATCGGAACTACCGGTATTGGCGTTGTTCACCGTGGTGTCGATGGTGGTGTTGGTGTTGGTGGCCTGGCTGCTGGAATTGCTGCCGCTTACGCCCTTGCCCGAGAGCTTCTCGGCGGCAGCGGCCTTATCGGCCTCAAGCTTGGCGAGCTCGGCGGCATTTTCCTGCTCGGCTTTTGCCTGTGCCTCGCTGCGGAGCTGCTGGGCCTGCGCCAGCGCGTCCTCGGCGTTTTTCTGCTCTGCCTCAAGCTGTGACTTGGCCTGCTGGAGCTCGGCCTTGTTCTGCTCGAGTTCGGTTTGCATGTTATTGAGCTCTTCGATCTCGTCGACGCTCGAGCTCGTGATCTGGTTGGTGTATTTGCAGGTCGTGATGAACTCACCCAGGCTCTGCGCATTGACCAGGAAGCTCACGATGGGATTGGTGCCCTTCTGATACTTGTACAGATCGCGCATGGCGGAGCTTGCCTTGGCCTGCTGCTCGGGAAGCTTGGCCTCGATTTCCTCGATGCTTGCCTCATTGGAGTCAATCTGCTTTTGCAGGTCATCGAGTTTGGTGCGGGCGTCGTTGTAGGCGCTCGTGGCGGCTTCGATCTTCTGCTGGGCTGCGGAAAGCTGGTCCTGCGTTGCCTGCGAGGCGGCATACGCCGCAACGGGGGAGAGCATCGGCGTGGCCGTCAGCGCAACGGCGAGCGCGGCGCTCGTGATGATACGAGCCGGCTTCGACGCAATGAGCGCTGCGGTGCGATGATTCGAATGCTGCATCCAGTCCCTCTGCAATCAATCGTAGGTTATGGTTCGAGGTGTATTTTACTACTGCTTTCGACCTCAACTTGAACCTTAAAGGTTCCAAAGGGTCAAGTTGAACTTGAGGCTTTGGCTTTGACCTGCAGTTATGATGAATTGTTGAGAAACCATAGAGTTCAACTTTAACGTTACAGAGCTCTGTTTGAGAGGAGTTTTGGGCTGTAAAAGCCATCTCAACGTGGGGTTTTATAACTACAGCGTGCCTTTCTGACGAGCCTGCTCAATCTCTCCGAGGGCCTCGGCAGGGGTGAACGAGCAAGTGCCGTCGCCGAGCTTGACCACCTGGATGTCGTCGCCGATATGGACCTCTCCGCCCTTTAGTACCACGCCAAAAACGCCCTCGTGGGGAAAGATGCAGTCGCCGGCGAGATAGTAGATGGCACAGCGTGTGTGGCAGACCTTGCCGATTTGGCTGATTTCGACAAGCACCTCGCTGCCAAGCTTGAGCTGCGTGCCCAAGGGGAGCGAGAGTAGATTGATGCCTTGCGTGGTGAAATTCTCCCCAAAGTCACCCTGGCGCACATCGAGTCCGCGGGCCTGCGCCGTCTGGATGGACTCTGCGGCCAAAAAGGAAACCTGACGGTGCCAATGCCCGGCGTGTGCGTCGGAGGCGAGGCCAAATTGCTCTATAACGGTGTCGTGTCCATCGGCGACGGGCGACTTGCGTGTGCCCTTGTGCGCCGACGTGTTGATCGAGACGATGCGGGCGGGCCTGTCGTAGGCATCGTTTGCCGTGCGTAGGGGAACGGCCGTTTGTGCGCGTTCTGCCAGCTCGCGCTTCGCGGCATTGAGGATGGGGTTATCGGTCGGATGGTCTTGGGGCACGTGCGCGCCTTTCGTTTGAGGATGTCAATACGCTGAATCCTACAACAATGGTAGGTTCATTGCCCATTGTCATACAACGGTGAGCGCCGTCTTCGTGTTGGCCTTCGTGCTGGACGATTGCGTCGATTGCCATAGATACGGTGGAGCTTTGGGCGCCGGCGGCTTGGCACGCTAGAATAAATCAGTTGCGCAAAGACCGCCCGTTGTGTGGGCAGTTCATGATAGGAAGTTTCCATGGCATTGCAGTTTACAGAGCGCGAGTTCATTCCCGTGCTGCTCGGTGGCGACATCAACGCCTATTCGGTGGCGCGCGCCTTCTATGAGGAGTACCAGGTCAAGAGTCTGGTCTTTGGCAAGTATCAGACGGGTCCCGCGTACCGCAGCCAGATTATCGACTACACGCCCAACGTGGACATCGATACCATGCCCGTGATGCTCAGGACCGTCAACGGCATTGCCCAAGCGCATGCCGATAAGACGATTGTCCTTGTGGGCTGTGGCGATAACTATGTTGCCCTCGTGGCTCAGGCCAAGGATGCCCATGAGCTGGCGGATAACATCGTCGCGCCTTACGCTCCCTATAGCATGCTTGAGCAGTGTCAGAAGAAGGAGATCTTCTACGAGCTGTGCGAGAAACATGGCGTGCCCTATCCGCATACCTTTACCTTCACCATGGCGATGCTGAACGCCCAAGGCGAGGCGCCTGCCGAAGTGCTCGACCAGATCGATTTTCCCTACCCGATGATTCTGAAGCCTTCTGACGGCATCATGTGGTGGCAGCACGAGTTCGAGGGCCAGAAAAAGGCCTATGAGATTGCCGACCGCGCCGAGCTGGAACAGGTCATTCGCGACTCGTATGCCAGCGGCTACACCGACGACCTGATCTTGCAGGACCGCGTGCCCGGCAATGACGAGTACATGCGCGTGCTCACCAGTTATTCCGACCGCAACGGCAAGGTGCGCATGATGTGCCTGGGTCACGTGCTGCTCGAGGAGCATCAGCCTCACGGTGTCGGCAACCACGCCTGTATCATCACCGAGCCCAATGACGAGCTCATGGGCGGCGTGCGCAAGTTGCTCGAGGACCTTCACTTTGTGGGCTATTCCAACTTTGACGTTAAGTATGACGAGCGCGACGGCTCGTTTAAGTTCTTCGATTTCAACACGCGCCAAGGTCGCAGCAACTACTACGTCACTAACAGCGGCTTTAACGTTGCCAAGTATGTGGTGGACGAGTATGTGTTCAACCGCCCGTTTGAGCCGGAATTTGTGACGGCGCAGGACGAGGCGCTGTGGATGGTTGTTCCTATGGGCGTCGTTGACAAGTATGTCAAGGACCCCGAGCTGCGTGCGAAGGCGCACCGTCTGGCCGAGGAGGGCAAGGCCGCCGATCCCTCGTTTATGAAGGGTGATTTTGTCTTTAACCGCTGGTTGCGCATGTGGCACACCAAGCTGCGTCACTTTAAGCTGTTCAAGACGTATTACAAGTAGACGAGTATGGCGCCCGTCCGGTGTGTATCGGGCGGGCGCGGGTATGATACGCGCAATTGCGTGGGCGTCACCAAGGAGGCGGCGATGGAAAAGCTGGGAGTTATCGGCGGCATGGGCGCCGAGGCCACGTCGTATTACTACGACCAGGTCGTGCGTCATACGGCTGCTACCTGTGATCAGGAGCATATCGACATGGTGGTGCTTTCCAAGTCGACCATGCCCGACCGCACGCTGGCCATCAAGACCGGTGAGCATGCCAAGCTGCTGGCGACCATGAAGGAGTGCGCTCAGGCGCTCGAGTCGCTGGGCTGCGCGCACATAGCGATTCCCTGCAACACGTCACACTATTTCTACGATCAGATTCAGTCGTTTACCAAGGTGCCGATTATCCACATGCCGCGCGAGTCGGTGCGCTATGCTCTGGCCGGCGCGGTGATGGGGGAGTGCGAGTTCGACCCCAACCTGAGTATGCCGGCCGAGCCGGTGCGCAAGATCGGCATCATGGGCACCGACGGCACCGTGGGCGCAGACGTCTATGGGCGCGAATGTGAGACCGCGGGCGTTGAGGTCGTCTATCCCAGCGAAAAGCGTCAGGCCGACGTGATGTCGCTCATCTACGACGATGTGAAGGCCGGGCGCGAGCCCGATATGGATAAGTTTGACCGCGTGATGTGGGAGTTCGCCCGTAGCGGCTGCGACCGCGTCATCCTGGCCTGCACGGAGCTTTCGGTGTTGCAGAAGTATCGCGAGATGCCCGAGATCACCCTCGATGCGATGGATGTCCTGGTACGCGAGTCCATCATTCGCAGCGGTGTCCCCTACCGCCTGTAGCCCTCGACCTGCCAAAAAGGGACAGGTTTATTTTGGTAGGTTTTATCTGGTGAAACAGTAAAGGCCCCGGCTCGTTTGATGCGAGCCGGGGCCTTTTGCGTCTGTCGGTTGCTGCCAGCGATTGCTAGAACAGGAAGCCGATGGCAATAAGGGCGATGCTGACGATAAGTACGGCGATATCCAGGCCTTTGATGGGGTAGCGCTTATACGAACTCGCGCGCGTGCGCAGGTAGAAGCCGCGCTGCTCGGCGGCAAGCGCGGTGGCATCGGTCTTGCCCACGCTCGAGATAAGCAGTGGCACGCACAGCGGCAGCATGAGCTTGAGTTTCTTGACGGGATTCTTAGTGTCGTATTCGACGCCGCGTGCAGTCTGCGCCTCCATGATGGCGTTCATTTCCTGGCCAAATACCGGCACAAAGCGCAGCGCCGTGGTAAAGGTGAAGGCATAGCGATATGGCACGTGCAGCACCTCGACGCAGGCGTTGGCGAGGTCGTTGAGCTTGGTCACCATAAGCATGAGGATGAGTGGCAGCGCCACGCCCAACAGGCGTAGACAAGCCTTCGATCCGGTGATGAGGCCCGTGTCGGTGATAAAGCCCCACACTATGTTGCCGTCGCGCATAAAGGCCAGCTGAAGTACCAGCATGAAAAGCGCGAGCGGAATCAGCAGCTTGAGTAGCGAAAACAGACGGTCGATGACGCCGGCGTAGGCGCCCAGTGCAAGGGTGAGCGCCAAAAAGCCCAACAGCGCCACGTAGGTATCGGACAGGAAGATGCCGATGATGACGGCGGCGGCGAGGCCCAGTTTGACGACCGGGTTCAAGCGGTGCAGCAGTGTATCGCCCGGCATGTAGTCGATGACGTTAACCACGGTGGACCATCTCCTCGGTAATGCGAACGATATCGGTGACCTCGCTCACCTGTGCAAAGGCGGGAGAGACAGAGGATGCTAGGCGACGAGAAAGCTCTATGACCTGGGGTGGCTCAACGTAGGCTCGCTGCATGAGCTCGATGTTCGAGAACAGCTCGTGCGTGCGGCCGCGGTCGAGGATGCGGCCGTCGGCCATCACCACGATGCGCTCGGCAAAGTCAGAGACGACTTCCATGTCGTGGCAGACCATGATTACAGCGCAGCCGCGCTCGGCCATGGTGCGCACGGTTTCCATGACGGTCATGCACTCGCGGTAGTCAAGGCCGCTCGTGGGCTCGTCGAGCACCACGATTTTGGGCTCTACGACTACGACGGAGGCGAGTGCCACCATCTGGCGCTGACCACGCGAGAGCGAGAAGGGCGCCTCGTCGGCCGGCAAGCCAAAGCGGTCGATGACGAGCTGGGCGCGACGCAGTGCCTCGGCACGGTCGATGCCGGCAAGCTCCAAGCCAAAGGCGACCTCGTCGAGCACGGTGTCCTTGCAGATCTGGCGGTCGGGGTTTTGGAAGAGCGTTGCGACCTCGCGGGCGATACGGCTCGTGGGGACGGCTGCGGTATCCAGTCCCGTGACGCGCACGCTGCCCGAGGCGGGCTTAAGCAGGCCTGTGAGCAGCTTGGTAAGTGTGGTCTTGCCGGCGCCGTTTTGGCCGACGATGCCCACGAGCTCGCCGGGATAGAGGGTCAGGTTGAGGTCGTGGACGGCGGCGCCGCCATTGGGATAGGCAAACTCAACGTGATCGAAGGCGAGCACGGGCTCGGCGTCCTTGGCGTGCGGGCGCAACGACGGTGCGTGCGGTGAGCCGGCGGGTGCCTGAGTGTCGCTGTTTGCGTGTGCGGGGTCGACGATGCCCGTAATCAGGCGCTCGGCCTCATCAACATCCAAACAGGGAGTGCCGCTGGCCAGGCCATCGGCCTCGAGGCTGTTGAAAATGCGCGTGACACGCGGGCAATCGACGCCGATGGCGCGGAGCTCATCGGTGTGCGCGAAGACCTCGTGCGGCTTGCCCTGTAGCGCGATTTCGCCATGATTGAGCACGAGCACGCGGTTGCAATACTCCGAAAGCAGGGCGACTTTTTGCTCAACGACAACGATGGTGATGCCGAGTGCACGGTTGGCCTCACGCAGGGTCTCGAAGACCAGCGTGGAGCTGGCGGGGTCGAGCGCCGCGGTGGGTTCGTCGAGCACGAGCACGCGCGGACGCATGGCGAGGATGGCGGCGATGGCAACCTTTTGCTTTTGGCCGCCCGAAAGCGTGGGGATCTCGCGGTCGCGCAGGTCGCTGATACCGACGGTCTTAAGCGTCTCGCTCAAGCGCTGCTCGATCTGGTCGTGCGGAACGCCAAAGTTCTCGAGGCCAAAGAGCATTTCGTCCTCAACGACCGAAGCGACCATCTGGGTATCGATGTCCTGCAACACGCTGCCGACGATCTGCGATATGTCGGTGAGCGAGACCTCGCAGGTGTCGTGGCCGTCAACTAACACGGAGCCATAAAAGGCGCCGGTGTAGTGGTGAGGTACGGCGCCCGACAGACAGGCGGCAAGTGTGGACTTACCGGCGCCCGAAGGCCCGATAATGCCGATAAAATCTCCCCTGTTCACGCCGAGCGAGATATGCTTAAGCGCCTGCTCGGTCTGCGTGCCATAGGAGAACGAGACATCGTCGACGTTGATGATCGTTTCCATGGATACCTTTCATAGTCATTGGGGACGTTCTTACATGACTAGTCGTTTAAGAACGTCCCCAAAAGCTCGTTGTTTGGGACAGTCTTTGGTGGTGAAGTACGGAGGCGGCTTTACGAGGTGCCCCAGGTTGGCGCGAAAGAGGAGCGAAGCGTACTTGGGTACGCGAGCGACGAATGAACGCCAAGATGGGGTGGCTCGTAAAGCCGGGCAGGTTAGTTGAGCTTAAGGGACTTCTGGATGGGCAGGTAGAGAGCGCCGACCAGGATGGCGTTAAAGACGGCGGTCATGGCGACGACGGGCAGCATGGCAGCGGCGAGCTCGCTCACCACGCCGAGCATGGCCATCTTGATGACCATGAAGATGACGCCCGAGACAAAGGTGGTCACGAAGGCTGCGACGATGGCGACGGCGGGCTTAACCTGGCCGTCCTTGGCGGCAGCGTTGACAATGACGGCCATGAGCATGGCAGCGATGCCCTCGGCGGCAAAATCGACAAACGGCGAGGTGGTGGTGATCTGGATCACGGCGGCCGAGATCAGGCCGATGACGGCTGCCTGACCGATGTTGGGGCGCACGACCAGGATAGTGAGGCAGAAGGCCGAGATAATGAACTCGGGGCTGATCATACCGCCCGAGATGCCGGAGATAGCCTTGCCGACGGTGAAGTTGAGGATGAAGCCAGCGGCAAGCAGGATGGCGAGCAAGACAAGGGCACGGACGTCGAGTTTGCCGCGGTCGGCGGTCTGGACGGTGCGGGGCTGGGCGGTGGTGGTGTTCTGAGACATGGTGAAAATCCTTTCGGAGGGGAAGTGAAAGAGAAGAAAGCGGAGGCGCGCGATGCGAATGCGATTGGGCTCGAGATAGAAAAAGGCCCCCGGTCGAAACCGGAGGCCTTCTAATCACCTAGAGCGCAAAAACAGGCGTGAGGGACTCACCGTCGACCGATCGTATTCGCATCACGCCACCACCAGTTGTTGAGAGACTTCATCGTGTTCTTCATGTTGGTGGCTCCTTTCGTGATGCCGTGGCGCGGTCGCACCTAGTTGCTGTTGCGCTGCACTATAGCACAGCGAAGTGTGTGCAGGGAATCTTTTTTGAAAAGATTTCGGCGATGTTTCCCGCCGGTCGAATGGGTGGCTGGGCGGGCGGGCGACCTTGGCCATCCCGCCCGCGCCTTAAGGTGGGGGTTCTTAGGCCTTCTTGCGACGATAGAGCACGAAGCCGCAGACGCCGATGATGACGACGGCGCCAACGGCCATGGCGGCCATGTTGTTGCCCTCGGACTTCTCTTCGGTGGCCTCTTCCTTCTCGACCTCGGGCTCGGCTACGTCCTCATCGGAGAGGGCCTCGTCGGCGTAGGTGATGGACTTGACCAGGCAGTCGTTGTCGGCATCGTAGTCGCTCGGGACGAACTCCTCGGAGAAATCCTCCTCCTTGAGGTAGTCGCGCATCTCCTCGAGCATGGCCTTGCACTTGATGTAGGTGTTTTTGGTGGCAGCCTTGCCGGCCTTGTTGGCCAGGGCGGTGCGGGCCTCGGTGTTCTCGGCGGCCTGCATGGCCTCGTCGACGGTCAGGTTCTGCTCGATGAGCTCCTTCTGCAGCGCATCGAGGTAGGCGCGGACGCCGGTAGCGCAGTGGTCGCGGTTCTCATAGGCGAGCGTGTTGATGTCCATGAGGACGTAGTTGATGGAGTTCTTGGGCTCCTCGTTGTTCACGACGTCTTCCTCTTCGCAGTGATCGAAGGAGACATCCTGATCGCTAAAGTAGGGGCTGACCTCGGTGAGCAGTGCAGAGTAGAGGGGGATAGCGACGGAGAACTCGGCGTTGGAGAGCATCTCCCACTGGATGGTCGCGATCTCGGGATCCATGCCGTGACGAATCTGGAAGGTGTGGATCTCGGTGTTGCGGTTGGAGCCGATGGCATAGGCGCCGTCGGTGTTGGCGTTGAGGCCGGCGACATTCTCGCCGCGGGCGGCGAAGGAACGGATCATCTCGAAGGTGTTCCAGTCGGACTTGCCGGGCTGGAAGAACAGCGGCTGCATCTCGTGGACCAGGGCGCCGGTCGTGGCGCGAGCATCTTCACGCTCGTCCTTCACGATCTCGTAGTCAGTGCCTTCAGCCAGCGGGGCCATGAAGTAATCGCGACCCTGGATATAGCGCGACCACTGGTGCATACCGGCCTCGCCGATCTCCTCGCCGTAGGTTTTGGCGACGTCGAACTTGCCGTCGGTGTACTCGGCAAAGCCCTTCTCCTTGGGCATGGACTCGATGCCCTCGGAATGGAGACAGTTCTCGGTGTCATCGAGGTCTACGTTATAGGTGAGGTTGCCGATGTTGGGGTTGAGCGAGGCGATGTCATCGGCGAGCTTCATAGCAATCCACTGATGGCCGGAAAGCGCGGCGAACAGCCAGGTCTCGGTGCTGTCGGCGATGATGATCTGGTCGTTGGAGCAGACGCCCTGCTCGTCGATCAGGCTGCCGATGAGCTCGACGCCCTCGCGGGCCGTGGCACTCTCGCCCAGGATGACGCTGGCATAGCTGTACTCGCCAATGCCAGTCTCCTCGGTGATGGGATCGGCCTCTTCGGCCTTCTCGTTATAGGAGGTGCTCAGCGTGGCAGAGCAGGAAACGCCCTTCTCGTTGATGCCAGCCTCGGAATATGCGTCGTAGCGATCTTCCCACTGAGAGGGGTTGTCGCGAACGAAGGTGTAGCGGTAGGTTGCGCCCTTGGACTTGTACTCAAAACCGGACTCGACCGAGGTGTACTTGTTGCCGTCCTTGTGTGCGGGCTCAATGCCAAAGTGCTTGACATAGCGCGGACCGAAGTCCTCGGAACGGCCGTAGTACTTGTTGCCGTCTGCCGTAAGCTTGCTGCCCATGTAGATCTGGGTGCAGGCGAGCGCCGAAGTCGGCATGGCCATGATGGCCGCTGCTCCAAACGCAAGGCCGCAGCCGAGCTTTTTGAGCGTGTTGACAGGATGAGTAAACCTCATGATCCCTCCCAACCGTTGAAACCCCGCGGAACCGTGCAGGATTTCAGCTAATAAATACATCTATTAGCCTATCGGAAGTCTAAATAGTATTCATCTATTTCGATGAAATACTCGATGAGCGTCCTAAAATATGCGATGAGCGGACAAGAATACTCATTATCTAGCTTTAGTTAAATAAAGACGCCCTGCAATTACTGTATCTGAATAAAGCGCCTTGCACGGGGCACAAAGAAAAATCCCCCGCTGTCTGGCAAATGCATAAACAACGGGGGAGACGATAATTGGATGAATATCATACCAATGTGGAATTACTTCTTCCGGCGGTGGATCACGTTAATCGCATAGCCGACGAGCATGGCCAAGACGATGACGATAAAGCCAATCAGGGGGTTGTCGTTCATGGGGTCCTCCTATTTTCCGAGCGGGGAGAATTCGTCGACGATGAGATCGAGGCATTGCGGAAGCGCGCGGGCACCAAAGACGCCCGAGTTGCTGGAGATGATCTCGCCATCGAACTGCATGCCCAGCGACGGCGTGCAGGTGATCTTGGCTTCCTTGGTCTGGATGATCTTGAACTGCGGACGGCCGAGCACCTTGCCGGCGGGGTCGAGTGCGGCGGTGATCACGGTGGGCAGGAGCTGGACGGTTTTTACGGGCTCGATGACCGCGATGTCGACCATGCCGTCGTTCATGCGGCAATCGGGGAACAGGTTGATGTCGTTTTGAATGACCGAGGTGTTGCCGGCCATGCAGCAGATGCCATCGAGCTCCTCGACAATGCCGTCATGCTCAATCGTAAAATGCGCCACCGTGGGGTTGGGTGTGGCGAGCGCCGACAGGAAATAGGCGATCTCGCCGATGTCGTTTTTGGCGGGGGCGGCCTTCATCATGATCTCGGCGTCGAAGCCCGAGCCGGCGATGATGATAAAGCCGTGGCGCTTCTCGTTGCCGTTCTCGTCGAGCCAAAAGAGCTCGCCCATGTCCACTTTGACCGTGCGACCGGCGCGGCAAGCCTTGGCAAGCGCCGCTGCCTCGGGGGCATTACCGATGTTGTTAAAGAACAGGCAGGCTGTGCCGGAGGGGAAGACGAGCGTGGGGACACCGCACCCGCGCATCTGGTCGAGCACGTTGGAGACGGTGCCGTCGCCGCCCGAAACGACCACGCGATCAAACTCGCGCACGTCTGCCACGGCGTCCTCGGGTTCCATGCCATCGCCGATAAAGCGCATCACGACCTCGTCGCCGCCCTGCGCGAGGGCGTGCGTGAACGCGTAGATTTCATCTGAGCTGGGGCCCGATGCCGGGTTGTGGATGATAAGGCAGCGCATACTTACGTTCCCGTTCTGTGACTAACCGAGTATAGTTGTAGGGCAATGCCGATATCCTACCCGTGTTTTTCGGGCCTAACCTTATTCGATGGGTTGATATGTACATTTCCACACATCAGGCTCTGCTCGACTTTTGCCAGCGCGCCCGTGAGTTTGACGCGATTGCCGTCGATACCGAGTTTTTGCGCGAGCGCACGTTCCACCCGCGCCTGTGCTTGGTTCAGATTGCCACCCCTGCCGAGAGCGTCGCGGTCGATCCTTTGGTGATCGACGACCTGTCGCCGCTTGCCGAGCTTATGGCCGACGAGAGCGTGACTAAGGTCTTCCACGCCTGCTCGCAGGATATGGAGGTCATGCTCCATACCGTGGGCGTGCTGCCGCGTCCCATTTTTGACACGCAGGTGGCCGCCGCCTTTTTGGGCGAGCGCCAGCAGATTTCCTACGGCGCGCTCGTGCAGACGTTTTGTGGCGTCTCATTGCCCAAGACCGAGTCGCTGACCGACTGGTCGCGCCGCCCGCTGACCGATAAACAGATCGAGTACGCGATCGATGACGTCAAGTACCTGATCGTTGCCTATACCGAGATGATGAGCCGCCTGCGTGAGCTGGGCCGCGTGGACTGGGTGCTCGATGAGTTGCGTCCTCTGGCCGACGAGTCACACTATCGCGCCGATCGTCACGAGGCATTCCGCAAGGTCAAGCGCATCAACTCCTGCAGCCGCCATCAGCTGGGCATTGCGCGCGAGCTTGCCGCTTGGCGCGAGGACCGCGCCGAGCGCCGCAACATCCCGCGCAAGTGGGTCATGTCCGACGATACGCTGCTGGCCCTGGTTAAACGTAATCCCGTTCGTGTTGAGGAGTTCCGCAGCATTCGCGGTACCGACCAGCTGGGGGAGCGCGACGTGGACGGCGCACTCATGGCCATTAAGCGCGGTGCGAGCTGCCCACACGATCGCCTGCCGCTCATGGTGCGCGGGCACCGTCAGATTTCGCCGGAGTTGGAGAGCGTGACGGACCTGATGTATGCGCTCATTCGCCTGGTTGCCGAGCGCTCGGGCGTGGCGACCTCGGTCATTGCCTCGCGCGATGACCTGGCCGACTATATTGAGCATCCCGAGCAGAGCCCCCTGCGCGAAGGCTGGCGCTTTGAGCTCGTGGGCTCGCGCCTGGACGATCTGCTCTCGGGCAATATGGGGTTGACGGTCAAAGATGGCAAAATTGAATTGCTATAGGTATATAGTTACGCGGTTTTGCCAAACCGCGTAACAGCTCGACGCTGCAAACGGCCGAGAGCGGCAATCTGACGTTCAATCGTCGCTCGCGTACCAAAGTACGCGTCGCTTCTCTTTCACGTCACCTTGCTCGCTCTCGGCCGTTTTCGCTGACATTGCCAAAACATCGATGTTGATTTGCTGGTCAGTCGAATGGGTAGAATGCCTCCAACGTGTAACTCGATTCGGAGGAATTCGCATGCCTTATTACTATGGATACGGCTTTGGCATTGACCCGCTGTACCTGCTGGTTGTTCTTGTCTGCACGGTGCTTGGCCTTGCCGCGCAGAGCTATATCAACTCGACGTACAGGACGTGGTCTAAGGTGCGCTCGGACGGCGATACGGGTGCCACGGTCGCTCGCCGCATGCTCGACGCCAACGGTTGTAGTGCCGTGGGCATCAAGGGCGTTGCCGGCGAGCTCACCGATCATTACAACCCGCAGGACAACAACCTGTATCTGTCGGATGCCAACCGTTCGGGCGGGTCGGTCGCAAGCGTTGCCGTCGCCTGCCACGAGGCGGGCCATGCCGCCCAGCGTCAAAGTGGTTATGCCATGATGAAGGTACGTACCGCTTTGGTCCCCGTCGTCAACTTTACCCAAAACACTTGGACGATCGTGCTGCTCATGGGCCTGTTCATGAACATCGCGGGGCTCACGACCCTCGCGCTGGTCTTCTTCTCGTTTAGCGTGTTGTTCCAGCTGGTTACGCTGCCGGTCGAGATCGATGCCAGTCGCCGCGCCGTGGCGTATATCGAGCAGTCGGGCATGAGTTCCAAGCAGGTCAACGGCGCCAAGAAGGTGCTGACGGCAGCCGCGCTTACCTATGTGGCCGCAGCGCTCACTTCGATTATTCAACTGCTCTACCTGATGGCTCGCTACAACAGAAACTCCAACCGATAACAAATAGGACAGGCAGGCGCCGCGGGGATTCGTGTCCACGCGGCGCTGTACTATGTGTTGGACTTAAATATGCACGGGGCCGGAGCCTCTGTGCGCGATAACGAAAGGAGGCTGCGTGGCAGGCTGGAATCTGACCGGCAATGCCGTTTCTGCCGAGTTTGACGGATCGGACGAGCAGGAGCGCAAAGAGCTCAGCGTGAGCCAAGCGGTGGAGATCGCCGCCGGTGCGCTCGATGCCATTCCGCAGCTGAGCGTTTTGGGTGAGGTCACGGGTTTTCGTGGTCCCAATGCCCGAAGCGGCCACTGCTACTTCCAAATCAAGGACGACTCGGCGGCCGTCGACTGCATCATCTGGAAAGGAGCCTACCTTAAGCGTACCTTCGATCTGCGCGACGGCATGCAGGTGAGCTTTAAGGGCAGCTTCAATCTCTACAAGCCTACGGGTCGCATGAGCTTCGTCGCCCGCTCGTTTTCGCTGGCGGGGGAGGGTCTGCTGCGTCAACAAGTGGCGCAACTGGCCGAAAAGCTGCGTCGCGAGGGCCTGATGGACGAAGCGCGCAAGCGCCGCATTCCGGTGTTTTGCTCGCGTGTGGCGGTCGTCACCTCCCTTTCGGGTGCCGTGATCGACGACGTTAAGCGCACATTGCGCCGTCGCAACCCGCTCGTCGAGCTTGCCTGCGTGGGCGCAAAGGTCCAGGGCGAGGGTGCGCCGGCAGAGCTTATTGAAGGCTTGCACCGCGCTGCTGCCATTACGCCGGCGCCCGATTGCATTTTGCTCGTGCGTGGCGGCGGTTCCTTCGAGGACCTCATGACCTTTAACGACGAGGAGCTTGCCCGTGCGGTGGCAGCTTGTCCCGTGCCTGTGGTGACGGGCATTGGGCATGAGCCCGATACCTCGATCTGCGACATGGTGAGCGACCGTCGCGCCTCAACGCCAACGGCAGCGGCAGAATCGGTGGCACCGGCTATGACGGAGTTGGCCGACGTGCTCGAGACGCGCCATCAGCGTCTGGGCGCCGCAATGGCTTCGATGATCGGGTCGGATCAGGTTGATTTGGAGATGCTCGATCAGCGCGGTCGCCGTGCCTGGGATGCCTATACGGCTCGCTTGGGCGATGCCCTCGATGCCGCCGCATGCCGCCCGTGCCTCAACGATCCAACGTTTATGGTCGAGCGTCGCGAGTCTGAGCTTGCGCTGACTGCCGATCGACTGTCGGGCGCCATAACGCGTTCGGTTGGGGCCTTCCGCTCCAACTTCGAGCGTCTGCCCGAGCGCTTGATCGCAAGCACCTCGGGGCTCGATGGCAAACGCCATGCGCTCACGCTTGCGAGTTCCCGTCTGGAGCATCAGGGGCGCACAATGCTCAACAAGTCAGCTTCCGACTTGGGCCGTGCAGCGGCTTCGCTCGATGCCCTGTCGCCGCTCAAGGTACTTGCCCGCGGCTATTCCATCGCGTACAGCGATGATGGTGTGGCTACGAGCGCCAAGAGCTTTAAGCCCGGCGATGCCATCCGCGTGCGTATGGCAGACGGCAACGTGGCTGCAACGGTCGATACGGTCGAGTAACCCGCGTTTCATAGCGATAAACCTTTAGGAAAGGAAACAGATATGGCAGAGAAGACCCCGGTCGAGCAGCTTACGTACAAGCAGGCCTCGCAGGAGCTGGAGCTCATCATCCGCAGCCTGGAGTCGGGCGATATGGAGCTCGAGGAGTCGCTCGAGAGCTATACCCGCGGCGTCGAGCTCCTCAAGAGCCTGCGCACCCGCCTGTCCGATGCCGAGCAGAAGGTCTCGGTGCTTCTTAAGGACGTCGACGGCAACGACGTGCTCGCCGACGGCGAAGCCGCCAACACCGACGACAACCTCTCGTTCTAACCATCCCACAGCCCACTTTGGGGTAGTCTTTTTGGGACGGGGCTTTTTTGACTACCCTTTGGCGACGGCTCGCCGAGCACTTGCTTTTGCGAAAAAGTAGTCAAAAAAGCCCCGTCCCAAAAAGACTACCTTGGTCTGTAAGAAAGGAACCAACCATGTGTGATTGCATCTTCTGCAAAATCGCCAACCACGAGATTCCCTCGACCGTTGTCTATGAGGACGACCAGGTCATCGCGTTCGACGACCTCAATCCCCAGGCGCCGGTCCACACGCTCGTGATTCCCAAGAAGCACTACAGCGACATCGCCGACAACGTACCGGCCGAGACCATGGGCGCCATGGCTCACGCCATCCAGGAGGTCGCTAAGGCCAAGGGCCTGGAGGACGGTTTCCGCGTCATCTCCAATAAGGGCGTCAACGCCGGCCAGACCGTCATGCACTTCCACATGCACGTTCTCGGCGGCAAGAACCTGGGCGAGAACCTCATCTGAGGGCGCCTCTTCCGTGCAATGAAACGGAAGCTCAGGCACCGATAACTTATATATCAACGCAATAAACCCGAGCGTGAGGGCGTTTGGGTTTATTATTGAAGCGTATGTAACCTGGCGGCGCCACACCGCCTGTTAGTAGGGAGACACATGAACGTTCTGGTCGTCAACGCAGGATCTTCGACCCTTAAGTATCAGGTCATCGATACCAAGTCCCACAAGGTGTCCGCAAAGGGCTCCTGCGAGCGCGTCTGCTTTACCGGCGGTACCTTCACCCACGCTGCAAACGGTTCCAAGAAGGTGACCGAGAACATCGAGTTCCCCGATCACAAGGTCGCCATCGAGGTCGTTCTGAAGGACCTCGAGGCCAACGGCGTCAAGATCGAGGGCATCGGCCACCGTATCGTTCAGGGCGGTTGGTACTTTGGCGACTCCTCCCTCGTCGACGAGGACGTCCTCGCCAAGATCCGCGAGGTCGCTCCGCTCGCCCCGCTGCACAACAACCCCGAGGCCAACGTTATCGAGTACTGCCTGGAGCAGTATCCCGACCTGCCCAACGTCACGGTCTACGACACTGCTTTCCACTTCAATATGCCCGAGGTCGCCAAGACCTACGCCCTGCCCAAAGACGTCTGCGACAAGCTGCACATCCGTAAGTACGGCGCCCACGGCACCAGCTACCGCTACATCTCCAAGAAGGTTGCCGAGATGACCAACGGCGAGGCTCGCAAGGTCGTCGTGTGCCACATCGGTTCCGGTGCTTCCCTGTGCGCCATCGAGGACGGCAAGTGCATGGACACCACCATGGGCTTGACCCCGCTCGACGGTGTCATGATGGGCACCCGCTGCGGCTCCATCGACCCTGCTACCGTGTGCTACCTGCAGCGCGAAGGCGGCTACACCTTCGACGAGGTCGACGAGATGATGAACAAGAAGTCCGGCCTTTTGGCTGTGACCGGCGGCAAGACCAACGACTGCCGCAACGTTGAGGAGCTCGCCGCTGCCGGCGACCCCGAGGCCCAGCTCGCCTTCGACATGTTCGTCTACAAGATTGCCGCCAAGGCCGCCGAGATGGCCACTTCCATGTGCGGCATGGACACCCTGGTCTTTACCGCCGGCATCGGCGAGCACGCTCCGGCCGTTCGCGCTGGCGTGGCCGACCGTCTGGCCTTTATGGGCGTCAAGATGGACCATGCCCGCAACGCCCTGCGCGGCGACGGCGCTTGGTGCCTGTCCGCCAAGGATTCCAAGGTCAAGATCTTCGTCATCCCCACGGATGAGGAGTTCATGATCGCCTCCGACGTCGAGCGCATCGTCAACAGCAAGTAATTGCAAGAGGGGAGGGGCTGGACGACCAAGTGCCGTTCAGCCCCTCTTTTGCGCTCGTTGGGCGATATGCCTGATAGCTATTTATCAGGATGTGATAACTTCTTATTAAAATGCGGTCGCCTTAAGAGGTCTGCGTCGACCGTATTGCACTGCAAAGGAGTCTCATGAACGTACTTGTTGTCAACGCCGGCAGCTCAAGCCTTAAATATCAGCTTCTGGATACCGATACCCGCGAGGTTTTCGCCAAGGGCAACTGCGAGCGTATCGGCTCGGACATGGGTATCTTTGGCCACTCCGAGAACGGTGGCGCCAAGCAGACCGAGGAGGTTCCCTTCCCCGATCATCGCTCTGCTATCGCTCGCGTGCTCGAGGAGCTCGAGAAGACCGACTTTACGATCGATGGCATTGGGCATCGTATCGTTCAGGGCGGCTGGCACTTCGATGATTCCGCAGTTGTTGACGACGAGGTCATGGCTAAGATCCTTGAGGTGGCCCCGCTCGCCCCGCTGCACAATTACGGCGAGGCCGCAGCAATCGAGTATTGCCGCGAGAAGTATCCGGAGCTGCCCAACGTCGCCGTCTTCGATACCTCGTTCCACATGACCATGCCCGAGGTCGCCTACACCTACGCGCTGCCCAAGGACGTGTGCGACAAGTACCACGTGCGAAAGTACGGTGCCCACGGTACGAGCCACCGCTACGAGTGGATGATGGCAAAGGAGATTCTGGGCTCGTGCTGCCACCGTCTGCTTTCGTGCCATCTGGGCAACGGCGCTTCGCTCGCCGCCATTGAGGACGGCGTTTGCCGCGACACCACGATGGGGCTCACGCCGCTCGACGGCCTGATGATGGGCACCCGTTGTGGTTCCATTGACCCTGCCACCGTGTGCTACCTCCAGCGCGAGGGCGGCTACAGCTACCAGGAAGTCGACGACATGATGAACAAGCAGTCTGGTCTGCTTGCCATCTCGGGCATCTCCAACGACGCCCGCGACATCCGTACACGCGCCTCCGAGGGCGACGAGCGCTGCCTGCTCGCCTTCGATATGTTCGCCTACAAGGCTATGCAGCAGGCCGGTTCCATGATTGCCTCTATGGCGGGCGTGGATACCATCACCTTTACCGCCGGCATCGGCGAGAACGACTGGTCGATCCGTAAGGCCTTCTGCGACTGCTTTGAGTGGCTGGGCGTGCGTATCGACAACAACAAGAACCGTGAGGCCGTGGGCAACGGCCCGCAGGTCATCAGCGCCGCCGGCTCTTCCGTCACGGTCATGGTCATCCCCACAGACGAGGAATACATGATCGCCCACGACGTCGAGCGTCTAACCAAGAACAACTAACGCGCGCATTTGCAAGTAGACGAAAGGTCTCCAGAGCAACAGCTCCGGAGGCCTTTTTACTTCAAGACTTT
Source organism: uncultured Collinsella sp. (assembly GCA_902488525.1). Taxonomy (GTDB): domain Bacteria; phylum Actinomycetota; class Coriobacteriia; order Coriobacteriales; family Coriobacteriaceae; genus Collinsella. The sequence goes on along the minus strand of CABTWP010000029.1, from coordinate 108 downwards.
AGTCTGCTGGCCGCGCAGCGGCCAGCTTTAAACCACCCGCTACGCGGGTGGAGACAAACGGCTTTACAAAGCCACCCCTCCGACCGATATTGACGATTGTTCAGGCCG
>CABTWP010000028.1 GCA_902488525.1 uncultured Collinsella sp. | reverse complement strand
GAAAACGGCGCCCCCGGACCCCAGGAGGGGCCGCGGGGGCGTTCAGCTAAGTGCGGGAATGGCCTATTTGCTCAATGTGTTCGGCTGAGATCGGAAATCAACCCTTACTTACGGGTTTTCCTGGGACGGGGCAAAAATAATCACTCTACGAGCGATTATTTTTATCCACCGTCCCGATAAAACCCTGATGCAGCAAATAACCGATTGCGACGCCTTGGTGGACTTTGATCCTGGCCGTACCCCTGACGACGTTGCTGATGCCCGTGTCGGCTAGTAGGCCTAACGAAGCGTGATCTAACTCCCACTCTAAACCGTGTTCGCTTACCTCGGTGTTGGGGGCAATGGCGATGATGGAAAACGTCTTACCCTCGGCGCCCTCGATGGTCCAGGATTCGCCTCCGTGCAGGATGCGGGCCGTGGTCTCGTCCTCGGCAATCCAGACTGGGGCATCCTCGTAGCCCGCGAGCAACCCCAGTACGGAAAGCGCCATATCCGGACGGCCGCCCGTAGCGCAAGTCGCAACCACTTCGGCACCCGGCCAGCGACGGCGGACGGAATCGAGCGCCAGCGCCAGATCGGTATAGTCCTTGTACGGGTCGTGGCGCTCAACTTCAAAGTCGGTGGCGGCATCGATCAGCGCGCGACCCGCATCGCTCACCGTGTCGGCATCTCCCACATATACGTCGCAGCCCAGTCCCGCGCCCAACAATGCGTCGAGTCCGCGGTCCACGGCGACAACGTGGTCGCACTCCCCCGCTAGCCTACGCAACAGATCCGCGCTCGCCACCACGGGCGAGCCGCAGACCACTAATACCTTGCAAGCCACAGCCCTCGCCTATCCCTCAAACGAAAGCACGCGGGCCAGATCAAGCTCCTCGTAGCTGTCGATAAAGATATCGCAGTTGGCGCGTACATCATCGCGCTTCATGCGGCCGTGCGGGTCATAGATGCCTACGCGCTCAAAGCCAGCGACCCCAGAGCTCTTAAGGCCAAAGACCGCGTCCTCAAACACCCACGCGCGCTCAAACTTGTGCCCATGGCGCTCCTCCAGGCGGCGCAGCGCCAGTTCGTATACATCGGGGAACTGCTTGGAGCGTCCCGCCTCACCCGTGGTGGTCACAAACTCCATGTACGCGTCGAGCCCGGCACCTGCTAGCGCAGACTTAACCAGCTCGGCCGGCGTGGACGTAGCCACGCACATGGCAATGGCCGCCGCCTTTGCCTGCTCCAAGAATGCAAGGAGCCCCTCGCGCGGCGGCACTTTGGAGTACCCATCAATCAAAATCTCGCTCAGCTCGCGATACAACTCCTCGCCGTTCGCGCCAATGCCCCACGTTTCGTGGTAGGCCTGGCACTCGTCCTCCAGCGACAGGTGCTCAAATTGGGCAAAGTCATCCACGGTCACGTCAATCCCGTGACGGTGCAATAACTCGGGCTGGGCATAGGCCCAAACGGGGGTGCTATTAACTAGCGTGCCGTCGCAATCGAAAATAAAAGCAACCTTGGGAGCGGCGGTATGGGACATAAACGAACCTTTCGATATCAAATGGTAAACATCCTGCTAAAAACGTTTTACCAAACGTCAGCCAAATAATTTTGAAACCCAAATTGGTAAAACTGTCAAGAGTTTTACCACGGCAATTCTGCCAGTGGTATAAACATGTCGCTTACCGATTAAACGCCCCCGCAAATCCGCTTTCGTCCATAAAACTAACGCACAGGTGTTATCGTAGTTTCTGCCGAAAGTTCCACCGAGCACGCGAGGTGGAACGAATCACAGAAACTTCGCCGTCCCTTCGATTCGTGCAGCCTTGGACCTTTCGCATCTAGTCACCAAGGCAACACGCTGCCGCGTCATGATGGGATCAAACGTGAGCGATACAAAGCTAAAGCCAACGGCTAAAAAGCCCGCAACCCGCAAACCGGCTCCGCACGCACCGGAGCTCTCCAAGGACGATGTCTACCTGTTTGGCATTGGAATGTGGGAGCGCAGCTGGGAAAAGATGGGCGCGCATCCCGACACGCAGAACCGTACGCGCGGCTGGCGCTTTTGCGTTTGGGCGCCCGACGTAAAGAGTGTCCATGTCATTGGCGAATTTAACGACTGGGATGAGGAAGCCAATCCGCTGGTGCCTGTGCATACGAGCGCTATTTGGGAAGGCTTTATTCCTGGGGCCGAGCAGGGCCAGCTCTATAAATATCTCATCGAGACCAACGAGGGCGAGAAGCTCTACAAGGCCGATCCGTATGCCTTTAAGGCCGAGTGCCCTCCGGGTACCGCGAGCGTGCTGTGGACCCTCGATGGCTACAAGTGGAACGACGCCGCATGGCTCAAGCGACGCGCCGACCACAACCACATGTCGCAGCCCCTTAACATCTACGAGGTACATATTGGCTCGTGGAAGCGCCACGGCGACGCGCCGCAGGGCGAACCAGACGAGTACGGCAACTACCCCGGCCCCATGGATCCCTTCCCCGCGCAGCGCGGTGAGTTCTACACCTACGACGACCTGTCGGTGGAGCTCGTGGACTACGTGCGCGACATGGGCTACACGCATATCGAGGTCATGCCGCTTATGGAGCACCCCTTCGATGGCTCCTGGGGCTACCAGACGACCGGCTACTACGCCGCTACGTCGCGCTACGGCAACCCGCAGCAGCTTATGCACTTTATCGATGCATGCCACGAGGCAGGCATCGGCGTGATCATGGACTGGGTGCCCGGCGGTTTTTGCGCCGACTCCCACGGCCTTGCCACCTTTAACGGCCACATGCTGTTTGAGCACGAGATTCACCCCAACTGGGGCACGCACAAGTTTGACTTCGCCCGCGGCGAGGTCCGCTCCTTCCTGGTCTCTAACGTGCTGTATTGGCTCGAGAACTTCCACGTTGACGGCATTCGCATGGACGGCGTGTCCAGTATGCTGTATCTCAACTTTGGCATCGATGATCCGGGGCAAAAGAAGTTCAACAAGTACGGAACCGAGGAGGACCTGGACGCCAGCGCGTTCATTCGCCAGGTCAACTGCGCCGTTGAGGCTCACTTCCCCGACGTGATGATGATGGCCGAGGAGTCCACCGCGTGGCCGCTCGTGACCTACCCGCCGCAGGACGGCGGCCTGGGCTTCCACTACAAGTGGGACATGGGCTGGATGAACGATACCCTGCACTACATGCAGACCGATTTTCCGTGGCGCCCCGGCAACCACGGGCTGCTCACGTTCTCCATCATGTATGCCTTTACCGAGAACTTTATTTGCCCGCTGAGCCACGACGAGGTCGTGCACGGCAAGTGCTCGCTCATCGGCCGCATGCCGGGCGACTGGTGGCGCCAGTTTGCCGGCCTGCGCACGCTGGCTTTCTACCAGATGACGCATCCCGGTGCCAAGCTCAACTTTATGGGCAACGAGATCGGCCAGTTTATTGAGTGGCGCTACTACGAGTCCATCCAGTGGTTCCTGACCGAGGAATACGAGACCCATCGTCATCATCAGGCGTTTATCAAGGCGCTCAACCACCTGTACACCGCCGAGCCCGCCCTGTACGAGCGCGGCTACACCGACGACGGCTTCACCTGGATCGACGCTGACAACTCCAAGCAGTCCATCGTGAGCTTTGTACGCCAGGGCGAGGACGTCGATGACGACCTGGTGATCCTGATCAACTTTGACCCGGCGAGCTACGAGAGCTTCCGCGTGGGCGTGCCGCGCGAGGGTGACTGGGAGGTCATCTTTGACTCTGACCGTCCCGAGTTTGGCGGCAGCGGCTATGCCGGTGAGGAGCCCTACACCTGCTCGAGCGAGCCCTATCCCTGGAACGGGCAGATGGACTCCATCGAGATTAAGGTGCCCGGCCTGGCTGGCGTGGTGCTTAAGCGCCGCGGTCCCAGCAGCTATAAGCCGCCCGTGGTCGAGGAGCCCAAGAAGGCGACGCGCAAACGTACGTCCTCGGTAAAGCCCAAGTCCGCGGCTGCTAAGAAGGCTCCGGCTAAGGCGAAGGCTGCCAAGGCTTCGGCCAAGTCCAGCACGGCCAAAAAGGCAGCCACCAAAAAGGCTGCTCCCAAGGCCAAGGCAGGTGCTGTTAAGACTCCTGCTAAGAAAGCGTAACAAAGGCGTTACCTCTGCATTTACCCGCCCCGCCGGGCGTAGGATACAAGTCATAACCGTTCCGGGAGAAACATCCCCGGGGGAAAGGAACGTATGAATAAGATCTTCGACAACAAGCAGGAGTTTACCGAGCTCTATCGCGATGCCGTCATGAGCATTAGCGGTAAGAGTGTCGAGGCCGCCAGCGACCTCGACCGCTTTAACGCCCTGGCCAAGCTCGTGGCCGAGAAGGCACGCACCGTTGCCACCAAGAGTGACGCCCGTGCGGCCGCCGAGGGTAAGAAGCGCGTGTACTACTTCTCGATTGAGTTTTTGATCGGCCGCCTGCTCGACAACTATCTGCTCAACTTTGGCGTGCGCGACATGGTCGCCGAGGCACTCGACGACATGGGCTTTGACCTATCCGTCATCGAGAACCAGGAGCCCGATCCGGCTCTGGGCAACGGTGGCCTGGGCCGTCTGGCCGCATGCTTCCTGGATTCGATGGCAGCCGAGGGCATTGCCGGCTACGGCAACGGCATGCGCTACCGCTACGGCCTGTTTAAGCAGGAGATCGTCAACGGCAGCCAGGTCGAGGCCACCGACGAGTGGCTCACCCACGGCTATCCCTGGGAAGTCCGTCGTCAGGATAAGGCCGTGACCATTAAGTTTGGTGGCCACGTCGAGGGCTTTGAGGAGAATGGCCGCACGTTCTACCGCACGGTGGACACGCAGGATATCCTGGCCGTCCCCTACGACATCCCCGTGGTGGGCTATGCCGGCGAGACCGTCAACAAGCTGCGCGTCTGGGCCGCCGAGCCGGTCGAGGAGCACTTTGACCTGGAGGCCTTCAACCGCGGCGACTACGCCCTGGCCGATGCCGAGCGCGCCGAGGCCGAGGCCATCAGCGCCATCCTCTATCCCAACGACGCCGGCGAGCACGGCCGTCTGCTGCGCCTGAAGCAGGAGTACCTGTTTGTTTCGGCCGGCATCTACAGCCTGCTCGACACCTTTGAGAAGGAGCACGGCGAGAACTGGGAGCTGCTGCCGCAGTTTGTTGCCATCCATACCAACGACACCCACCCCGCCATGTGCGGCCCCGAACTCATGCGTATCCTCATCGACGAGAAGAAGCTCGAGTGGGACGACGCCTGGAACATCGTGACGCAGGTCGTGAGCTACACCAACCACACCATCCTGCCCGAGGCTCTGGAGAAGTGGCCCATCGGCACGTTCTCCAAGCTCCTCCCCCGCGTGTACCAGATCATCGACGAGATCAGCCGCCGTTGGCACGAGTCGTTCGACACCACGCAGGAGGGCTGGCAGGAGCGTCTGCGCCAGACCGCCATCCTGTGGGACGGCGAGATTCGCATGGCCAACCTGTCTGTGATCTGCAGCCACAGCGTCAACGGCGTGGCAAAGATTCACTCCGACATCATCAAGAATATCGTGCTCAAGGACTTCTATGCCCTGACGCCCGAGAAGTTCAACAACAAGACCAACGGCATCTCGCACCGTCGCTTCTTTGCCGAGGCCAACCCCACCTATGCCAAGCTCGTGACCGAGGCCATTGGCGACGGCTGGCTGAAGGACGCCTTTGAGCTGGAGAAGCTCAAGGAGTTCCAGAACGACACCGAGTTCCTGAAGGCTGTGGGTGCCTCCAAGCGCGCCAACAAGGAGCGTCTGGCCGCCTACGTTAAGGCCGAGACCGGTCTGGTCATCGACCCCAATACCGTCTTCGATGTTCAGGTTAAGCGCTTCCACGCCTACAAGCGCCAGCTTATGAACATCATGAAGGTGATGGACATCTACAACCGTCGCATCGCCGATCCCAACTTCCACGTGACGCCGACGACCTTCATCTTTAGCGGCAAGGCCGCCTCGAGCTACACCTTTGCCAAGGAGACCATCCGCCTCATTAACTCCGTGGCCGAGGTCATCAACAACGATGCCCGCGTGAATGAGGTCATGAAGGTCTGCTTTATCCCCAACTTCCGCGTGAGCAACGCCCAGCTCATCTACCCTGCCGCCGAGATCTCGGAGCAGATCTCCACGGCCGGCAAGGAGGCCTCGGGTACGTCCAACATGAAGCTCATGATGAACGGCGCCATTACGCTGGGTACCCTCGACGGCGCCAACATCGAGATCGCCGACCTGGCCGGCCGCGAGAACGAGGCCATCTTTGGCCTGACCGCTCCCGAGGTCGAGCAGCTCTGGGCATCCAATAGCTACTTTGCGTGGGATACCCTCAACGGCGATCGCGAGCGTCTGGGCCACGTGATGGACGAGCTCAAGGACAACACCTTTGCGGGTCTTTCGGGCAACTTCGAGAGCATCTACAACGAGCTCATGAACAACAACGACCCCGACCTGGTTATGGCCGACTTCCGCAGCTATGTGGATGCATGGGAAAAGCTTACCGGCAGCTACGGCGACCAGGAGACCTGGAACCGCAAGGCGCTGCTCAACACCGCCTCCTCCGGCTGGTTCTCAAGCGACCGTACCATTCGCGAGTACCGCGACGAGATCTGGCACGCGTAAAGGCGCGCGAGCTCCCTATGCCAGCACGGCATTACTCGACGGGCGCAACCACGCGCCGCGCCCGTCGCTAATGGGTTTAGGAACATCGATGACAGAAGGAGAAATCGATGAGTAAGAAAGAATGCATCGCGATGCTCCTCGCAGGAGGACAGGGCAGCCGATTGGGGGCACTCACCCAAAAGATCGCCAAGCCGGCGGTTAGCTTTGGTGGCAAGTTCCGCATTATCGACTTTTCGCTCTCCAACTGCTCCAACTCGGGCATCGACACGGTGGGCGTTCTGACGCAGTATCGCCCCTACCTGCTGCATGCCTATGTGGGCTCCGGCGAGGCATGGGATCTGGACAGCCGCGACGGTGGCGTGTCGATCCTGCCGCCGTACGAAACGCAGACCGGCGGCGCCTGGTATGCGGGCACGGCCGATGCCATCACGCAGAACCTAGACTACATCAAGGCCAACGACCCCAAGTACGTCCTGATTCTTTCGGGCGATCACCTGTATCGCATGGATTACCGTAAGATGCTCAAGACGCACATTGAGAACAACGCCGACCTCACGGTGAGCGTTATGCCCGTGCCGTGGGAGGAGGCCAGCCGCTTTGGCATCCTGACCACCGACCCCGAGGACGGCCGCATCACCAAGTTCACCGAGAAGCCCGATAAGCCCGATTCGAACCTCGCGTCCATGGGCATCTACATCTTCTCGGCCGACGTGCTGATCGAGGCGCTCGAGGAGGACGCTCTGGACCAGCGCTCGAGCCACGACTTTGGCAAGGACATCATCCCCAAGCTGCTCGGCGAGGGCAAGCGCCTGTACAGCTACGAGTTCCACGGCTTTTGGAAGGACGTCGGCACCATCGCCAGCTTCCACGAGACCTCGATGGACCTGCTGGGCAACAACCCCGAGTTCGATCTGTTTGACAAGCACTTCCCCATCATGTCCAACATCACCACGCGACCGCCGCACTACATCGGCCCGGACGGCCGCCTGGACGACTGCCTGGTCTCCAACGGCTGCAAGATCTACGGCACCGCTCGCCACTCGATCCTTTCGACCGATGTCATCATCGAGGAGCGCGCCGTGGTCGAGGACTCCGTGCTGCTGCCGGGTGCGCACGTTAAGAGCGGCGCGCACATCTGCCGCGCTATTTTGGGCGAGAACTCCACGGTCGAAGAGGGCGTGAAGCTCGGCTCTGTCGATACCACCAAGGATACGGCCGTCGTTGGAAATGACGTCGTTATCGGGAAGGGGGAATGATCCGATGATCAATCGCAAGGCCATCGGTTATATCACCGCTAACTACTCTTCGACCTACGGCAGCGTGCTGCTCAAGGATCGCCCCATCGCGTCCGTTCCGTTTTTGGGCCGCTACCGCCTGATCGACTTTCCGCTGTCCAACATGATGAATGCCGGCATTAAGACCGTCGGCGTCGTCATGCCGGGTAACTACCGCTCGCTGATCGACCACGTGGGCTCGGGCAAGGACTGGGGCCTGGACCGCAAGAAGGGCGGCCTGTTCATGGTGCCCGGCAACGCGTATGGCACCACCAAGGGCGGCATGCGCTTCTTGCTGCGCGACATCATCTCCAACAAGACGCTGTTCCAGCGCTCGGACAAGCCCTATGTCGTGATGATGGGCACCAACATCATCTTTAACATGGACCTCAACACCATCATCGAGGCGCACGAGAACTCTGGCGCCCAGATGACCGTGGTGTACTGCAAGGCTACGCGCAATGTTGATGACGAGACCAAGCTCGAGATTAACGAGAACGGCCGCCTGACGGGCGTGAGCGCCGGCGTCGTGTATGGCGACAACGCGTCTATGGACTGCTGCATCGTCAACCGCGAGACGCTGCTCGAGATTATCGACCACTACCAGGCCGCCGACTATCTGGACCTGCTCGAGGCGCTCCAGGGCGACTTTGGCAACATCGACGTGTGCAGCTACGAGTACAAGGGCGAGGTCGTGGGCGTGTTTAGCGAGAAGTCGCTGTATCGCCGCAGCATGGACCTGCTCGACCAGACCGTCGCCGACCAGCTCTTCGATCCCGAGCGCCCGATCCTGACCAAGGCTCACGACGTGCCGCCTTCGCGCTACGCGACCGGCAGCCACGCCTGCAACTCGATCATCTCGGCCGGCTGCATCATCAAGGGCACCGTGCGCAACTCGATCCTGTCGCGCGGCGTTGTGGTTGAGGAAGGCGCCTCGGTGACCAACTCGATCATCAACCAGAGCTGCATCATCAAGAGCGGCGCACGCGTCGAGAACGCCATTCTGGACAAGAACAACGTGGTTCCCACCAACACCGAGCTTCGCGGCACGCCCGAGAACATCCTGGTGCTGGGCAAGGCTCCGTTAACTTCCGACACCACCATCGTACGTTAACGTTGGCACCGCAACATCGCTCGTAACATGTAGAATAGCCGCCCGGTTAGCGCCAGGCGGCTATTCTCGAATTGCAACATGGGAGACAATATGGCAGATTCCAGCAAAAAGATGCAGATCGTGTTTGCCTCGGCCGAGTGCGCACCGTTCGTTAAGACCGGTGGCCTGGGTGACGTGGCGGGCTCGCTGCCTGCGGCGCTTGTGCGCGCCGGCGCCGAGGTCATTGTGATGGTACCCAAGTACGCCACCATCAAGGACGAGTACAAGGCGCAGATGGAGCACTTCTCCGATTTTTACGTGAGCCTGGGTTGGCGCAACGAGTACTGCGGGCTTGAGAAGCTCGAGCGCGACGGCGTCACGTATATGTTCATCGACAACGAGCGCTACTTTGCGCGCGACTATCCGTACGGCTTCTTTGACGACGGCGAGCGTTTTGCTTTCTTCTCCAAGGCCATCACCGAGAGTCTGCAGCACCTGCCGGCCGGTTTTGAGTGTGACATCCTGCACTGCAACGACTGGCAGACGGCACTGACGCCCGTGTTCTTGCGCGAGTTCTACCAGGGCCTGCCGCTGTATGACCGCGTCAAGACCGTGTTCTCGATCCACAACGTGGCGTTCCAGGGCCAGTTTAGCGACACCGTGATGGAGGACATCCTGGGTGTGGCGCACATTCCGGCTGCCGCCTCGCAGCTACGTTGCGACGCCTGCAGCATCAACTACATGCTGGGCGCCCTGCGCTATGCCGACGCCATCACCACGGTGAGCCCCACCTATGCCAACGAGATCCAGACGCCCGAATTTGGCGAGGGCCTGGACGGCGTTCTGCGCGAACGTTCGTACGCGCTGCAGGGCATTTTGAACGGCATTGACGTGGCGGGCTTTGACCCGGCAACCGACAAGCGCATTGCCGCCAACTACACGGTTGAGGACCGTTCCGGCAAGGCTGTGTGCAAGGCCAAGCTGCAGGAAGAGCTGGGGCTCGAGGTTCGCGACGACCGTCCGCTTATGGTCATGGTCACGCGTCTGACGCGCCAGAAGGGCTTGGACCTGGTCATGTACGCGCTCGACCGCATCCTGGCCGGCGGCGTGCAGGTGGCGGTGCTGGGCACCGGCGACCGCGACTACGAGGACGGACTGCGTTACTTCCAGGACAAGTACCCCGGCACCATGGCCGCACGCATCGAGTTCGATCCTGCGCTGTCGCAGCGCATGTATGCCGCCGCCGATATGTTCCTGATGCCTTCGAAGTTTGAGCCCTGCGGCCTGTCGCAGATTATCGCCATGCGCTACGGCACCCTGCCGATTGTTCGCGAGACCGGTGGTCTGAAGGACACTGTGATCCCGTACAACGAGTTTACCGGCGAGGGCACGGGCTTCTCGTTTAGCAACTTTAACGGCGACGAGATGGGCGACGCGGTATTCCGTGCGGCGCGCCTGTTCTGGGATAACCGCGACGCCTGGAACCAGCTGGTCACGCAGGCCATGAGCCAGGACTTTAGCTGGACGCGCTCGGCCGATAAATATCTGGACCTGTACTTCTTTATGCATCCAGAGATTGAGAGGCCGGCGGCTGTTGTCGACGAGCCTGAGGCTGTTGCTGAGCCGGTGGCCACTGAGGAGCCCATGGCCGAGGAAAAGCCGGTTGAGGCTGAGCCCGCAAAGGCCGAGCCTGAGGTGAAGGCTGAGGTTGCTCCTGAGGCAGAGGCCGAGGTCAAGCCCGCTGCAAAGCCCGCAGCTAAGAAGACCACGACCCGCAAGACGACCGCCAAGAAGGCTACGACAACCAAGGCTGCCGCCACCAAGACCGCCGCAGCAAAGACGACTGCTGCCAAGGCAACGACCACGCGCAAGCGTACGACCGCCACTGCAAAGAAAGCCGCCGAAGCCGAGGCTGCTCCCGAGGTAATGGCTGAGGTCGCTGAGACCAAGCCGGCCGCTAAGGCTCCGGCCAAGACCACTGCCAAGAAGTCGACGGCGTCCAAGACCACGACCGCCAAGAAGGCTACGATCACAAAGTCGACCAAGACCAAGGCCGCCACGACCAAGGCAGCCGCAAAGCCGGCCGTCAACGTCGAGGAGACGCCCGCCGAGTCCAAGGCCGAGGCAACCGTCGAGACCAAGCCGGCCGCCAAGACCACCACGCGAAAGCGCACGGCGACGGCCAAGAAGACCACGGCAAAGGCCACAACTCCCAAGGCAGAAACTAAGCCCGCTACTGCCAAAGAGGAGCCCAAGGCCGAGGTAAAGGCCAAGCTCGAGCCCGCCAAGGAGACTCCGGTCTCCCCCGCTGCTCCGGCCGAGGAAAAGGCTCCGACCAAGAAGACATCCGTCCGCAAGGCAACGGCCACCCGCAAACGCCGCTAGCCCACAGACGATCCAAAACCTAATCAAACCCTAAGTAAGGGGCGCTCCAACCGGGCGCCCCTTCTCTGTAGATAGTTGGTAAAACGATTTTCTAGGACAACCGTTCGCCGATGGTAAACGGATGTTGTTTATACAGCCTGTGTACAACAGATATACTTACATCCTGTGCGTAAAGCCCATGGCCCGCACGCCATGATTGTATAGAACTGGACCGTACTATGAGATTGATACACAACAGCCGTCTGCCGCAGTTTCGCACTCCGTTTGGCGCTGTGACCACAGGAACTACCCTTTCGCTCTCCGTGATTCTGGAGGATGCCGATCCCGCGCAGGCAACGCTTACGCTGCGCACCTGGGTAGATGAGATCGGCGAGTCTCGGTATCCTATGACGCACGAAGGCGACGGTATATTTACCGCAGAGCTTGAGTGCACCGAGCCCTGTCTTATCTGGTACAGCTTTATCTGCAATATCAAGGGCCAGCCCGAGGTCCGCTTGGGCGCACCACAGGGCCGCACCGGCGGCGAAGGCGTTACCTACGATTACGCCGAGGTGCCGTCATTCCAGGTCACCGTCTACAAACACCGTGAGAACCGTCCCACCTGGTACGAGCGCGGTATGGTCTACCAGATCTTCCCCGATCGCTATGCCCGCGACGAGCACTGGCGCGAGCGCACGCTGGCCGAGGTCGAAAAACCGCGCAACGGAATCCAGCGCCGGATGGTCGAGGACTGGAACGAACCGCCCGTTTACGAGCGTGCCGAGGACGGCTCCATCAAGACCTGGGACTTCTACGGCGGATCGCTCAAGGGTATCCAGGAAGACCTGCCTCGCATCGCCGAGCTGGGCTTTACAGCCATCTACCTCAACCCCATTTTTGAAGCCGCGAGCAACCACCGCTACGACACCGCCGATTACACCAAGATCGATCCGATTCTGGGCACCGAGCAGGACTTTACTGAGCTGTGCGAGGCGGCCGAGAAGCTGGGCATTTCCATCATTCTGGACGGCGTCTTTAACCACACGGGCGACGACTCGATCTACTTCAACCGCTACGGTAACTACCCCGGAGTGGGCGCATGGCAAAGCGAAGATTCGCCGTGGCGCGATGCGTTTTATTTCCACGAGGACGGCTCGTACGACTGTTGGTGGGGCGTGGGCAATATGCCCGCCATCAATGAGAGCTCCGAACTGGTACGCGAGCGGCTCCTGGGCAAGGACGGCGTGATTCGTAAATGGCTACGTGCCGGCGCTCATGGCTGGCGCCTGGATGTGGCCGACGAGCTTTCCGATGACTTCCTGACCGAGATTAAGAAGGCAGTACTTGCCGAAAAGCCTGACGCACTGTTGCTCGGCGAAGTCTGGGAAGATGCCTCCAACAAGATCAGCTACGGCCATCTGCGTCGCTATCTGCAAGGCTCCGAGCTCGACTCGGCCATGGATTACCCCTTCCGCGACATGGTCATCGGCTTTTTGATGGGTTACAAAAACGCTTACCAAGCTGCTGAAGATATCGAGACCCTCCGCGAAAACTATCCGCGTGAGGCCCTGTCTTGCGCGCTTAACCTGCTGTCGAGCCATGACCGTCCGCGCATTATCTCGGTGCTCGGCGGCGGCCCCGACGAATCGCAGCTGCCTGAATGCGAGCGCAGCAAGTGGCGCTTGGACGAGAACGCGATGGGCCTGGCCAAGAGCCGTTTTTGGCTCGCGACGCTCATGCAGATGACGTTCCCGGGCGTTCCCTCGATCTATTATGGCGACGAGTACGGCTTGGAGGGTCTCACCGATCCGGGCAATCGTCGCACCATGCCGACCAAGGAAGACCTGCACGACTTCGATACGTTTGCGATCGTCAAGAACGCATCTGCTGTACGCCGCGCGCTGCCGTTTATGATCGACGGCGAAATCAAGGCCTTCGCGCTCAACGACGATGTCTTGGCTTACACCCGAACGGGCAAAGACGGCGAGGCCGCGACGGTTATCATCAACCGCAGCCTGCGCAATTCGCACCGCGTGACGATTCCGTCGCTCGGCGAATGCGCGAGCGACGTGATCAGCGGTCACGAGTGCGAGATCCACAACGGTACCGTCACGCTCGACCTGTACCCGCTGGGCTCTTCGATCATCTATCACCATGCCGAGAAGCGCCTGCAGGAGCCGCTCGATCATGGCGCGGGCGTTGTGTGCCACATCACCTCGGTGCCGACCGATGACGGTAAGCCCGGCACAATCGGTGCGCCCACGCGTCGCTTTATCGACCATCTGGCCGCCATGGGCATGCGCTACTGGCAGGTCTTGCCCGTCAATCCCACAGACTTCTTCCGCTCCCCTTACGCTGGGCCTTCGGCCTTTGCGGGCAATATTGACCTGCTGCCCGAGAGTCACGAGGAGCTGGCCGCCGACTTTGCTGCATGGAAGGCTCACGGCGGCGAGGATGCCGACCCGCTGTACACGGCGTTTAAACATCGCAACGCCGACTGGCTCGAGAAGTACTGCGTCTACATGGCCGTTAAGAAGTACTTTGAGGGCGAGTCGCGCCACGATTGGCCGGCAGATGTCGCGCGCTACAACGAGTATCTGATCGATGACAAGCGCTTCCACGACGAGGCCGAGCTGCAGGCGTACATGCAGTATCGCTTTGACCTTGCCTGGTGCGAGCTCATGAACTATGCGCACAAGAAGGGCATCGAGGTCATCGGCGATATCCCGATGTATGTCTCGGACGATTCGGCCGACGCGTGGAGCGAGCCCGAGAACTTCTGGCTGTCCGATACCGGCAAGGCAATCGAGATCTCCGGTGCGCCGCCCGACAACTTTGCGCCCGAGGGCCAGGTGTGGGGCAACCCGACGTTCCGCTGGGACCACATGAAGCAGAACGGCTATAGCTGGTGGATGGATCGCCTGCGCCGCGCGTTTTCGCTCTATGATCGCGTACGCCTGGATCACTTCCTGGGATTCCACAGTTACTTTAGTATCCCCGCAGGCAAGGCTTGCGCCGAAGGTCGCTGGTTGGCGGGACCGGGCAAGGACCTGTTCCAGACCGCTTATGACGAGCTGGGTCCGCTCAACTTTATCGCTGAGGACTTGGGCTATCTGACGCCCGGTGTTCGCGCCATGGCATCGACCTGCGGTTTCCCCGGCATGGACGTGCTGGAGTTTAGCGACTACGACGTTCGTTGCGGTGTGCATCCCACGCCCGGCAAGATTCTGTACACCTCGACGCACGACACGTCGACGCTCGCCGGCTGGTGTACGCGTTCTTTTGCGGGCGGCGATGAACCGAGCGGTGTTGAGGTGGCGGCCAAGCTGATGAGCGACGCGCTAGCAAGCGACGCTCCCCTGGTGATGATGCCGCTGCAGGACGTGCTGGGGCTGGGCGACGACGCACGCATGAACGTGCCGGGCGTGGCCACGGGCAACTGGACCTGGCAGGCTGACGAGGCGGACATTGCAGCCGCCGAGGGCAAAACCGCGCGGCTCCTGCGCAACAACCATAGATTCTGGGGCGAAGCGTGATAAAACCCCCGATATAGGGTACAGTTACAGACGTTTGAATTTTTGCGGGCAGAGTAATCTGCCCGCTTTGTGCTGAAAAGGAAGTATTTATGGCGCGCTACGATTACAAGTGCTCGAGCTGCGGCAACGTGTTTGAGGTTGAGCATCCCATGTCCGAGACCCCCGAGGTCGTGTGCCCCAGCTGCGGTGCCCCGGCGGCCAAGACGTTCTCAGCCAGCGGCATAAAATTTGAGGGCAGCGGTTTCTACAACACCGACCAGCGAAGCGGCGGCTCCAGCACCAGCGCCACGAGCGGCTGCTGCGCCAACTGCCCGCACAACCACTAGAGACAAGCGGTCCCGCTACCCAGGTTTCCTTATGAGTTGCGGTGAAATAGTTCCTGAATCAGCCCATCCAACGGCCAAACAGAAATTATTTCACCGCAACTTTTCTATAGATCGGATTTCGGGCTGATGCTAAGTTAGTAACATTTCTAAACTCTACCGGATTACGGGGCTGAATTGACAACCTCTATCCATTCCGGTAATTTGCAAATTTCAACAAGCCATCTACCTGCGATTTTGTTTAGGCCATTTTTGCTGTGGTCGGGCATCACCAATCTAGCCCCGTAATCCGCCCTACTTTTGATAACAACAAGCATGAAACGGGGCTATTTTTCCTACTCTTTACCGCTATTGCAATCTCCACTCGCACGACCTTCTGAGTCGCGGTGAAATAAGGACTGTTTGGCGGGTAGATGCCGCTATTCAATCCCTATTTCACCGCAACTTAGTAGTTACTTGTGGACTAGGCGGGCGCAGAAGTGGCCGTCGTAGGAGTCGGCGTTTACGGGGACGCTCTGGAAAAGCCCGCGGTCGTTTTGGCGTACGGATACGAGCTTCTTGGCCTGGTCGAACTCGGGCAGCTGCAGAATCTGGGCTTCGGAGAGCGGCGCCACGGTAAAGCCGGCGCCCTCGGGAGAGGCCAGGAAAGCATCCACGACCTGCGTATTCTCTTCGTCAAAAACCGAGCAGGTGGCATAGATAAGCTCACCGCCGGCAGCAACACGCGCAGCGGCTTCCTTGAGCATCGTCAACTGCAACTTGGGCAGCTCAACCGTCACATCGTTTTCGGTCAGACGCCACGGAATCTCGGGATGACGGCGCATGGTCCCTGTACCCGAGCACGGGGCATCGATAAAAACCGTATCGAACAGGGCAGGTTTGCCAAGCATGGCATCAAAAGACGTCAGCACCTCGTCGAGCTCGCAGGCATCGCCCGAGACCGTGCGAACACCCTTAATACCAGCCTTGTGCAGGCGCGCGAGATTCTGATCACATTTACGATCATGCAGGTCGAGCGCGGTATGCTGGTGCTCGTACCCAGCACGTTTGGCCTGACACATCATCACATAGGTCTTGGTGCCGCGGCCGGCACCAATCTCCAGGCAGCGCCCGGGACGGGTCGCCGCGGTAGCGATGAGCTGGGCGTTAAGGTCCGAGGCAACGGCAGCAGCGCGCTCAAACACGCCGGACGCAACCGTGACCTGCGCATCGACCGGTGCATGGCAGCCCGGGAACACGGGCGCAACAAGCTGCGAGATATACAGGTCGGGTTTGGTGGCAAAAGCGTTCTCGTGCAAAGCGAGCGGCGCGGGAGCCAGATTGCCGGCAAAGTTGAGCGCGCCCTCGGGCGTGTCGAACGATGCCATAATGCGAGCGCATAGCCAGCGCGGCAGACCCATCAAGCGAGACAGACGCACCAGGCGGCGCTCGGAATCATCGGCATCCGCAGCGGCGGCAAAATCCTCGACGTTGTCCGCAACCTTATGCAGCACAGCATTGGCCAAACCGGCGGCAGACTTAGCGCCGCTACGCACAAGCTCAACGCCCTGACTCACCGCAACGCGACCCGGCGTATGCAGATAGAGCATCTCGAAGGCCGAGATACGAAGGGCCATGCGCACGCGCGGCGCGACCTTTTTGGGCTTATCGAGAAACTGGTCGAGCAGCTCGTCCAAAATGCCCTGGGTGGCTGCAACTCCAAGTGCCAAACGAGCGGCAAAAGCAGAATCGCGCTGGTCAATGGCCTTGGCCGAAGCACGGGACGAGAGCACGTCGCGCGCGTACATGCCGCGGCGATCGGCCTCCATCAAAACATCAAGCGCGAGCTTGCGCGCGGGAGACAACTTGCTCATGACAAAACACCCCACGTCAGATCGGCACCCTGCAGGCCGGCAGCCCAGGCAGAAGCAGCCATAGCACGCTTGCCATCGGGCTTAACCTCGAGTAGTTCGACCGCGCAATCGGAAAGGCCCAGGTAGACGCGCTTGGCCTTAACGGCGACGAGCCCCTCGCCAAGCGACACATCTGCCGGCGCGGCATCGAGCACACGCACGGTCTTGCCGGCAATCACGCAACGAGCGGGAGCGGTATCGGACGAGGCAAGCACGTGACGCACGCAATCAAGCGACACCATCTGAGGATCCAGACGCATCTCCTGCTTAGAAATCTTGGCGGCATGGGTAACAAGCGACTCATCCTGTTCAGTCCACACAGCGGTGCCATCGGCAAGCGAAGGAAGCGTATCGGCAAGCAGTTTGCCGCCAAGCTCAGCAAGCTCCATGGTCAGTGCCTCGGCATGCTTACCGGCAACCGACGTGGAAGCCTGAGCACAATAAGCACCAGTATCCACGCCATGCCCGATACGCATGATAGAAACGCCAGCAAGCTCGTCACCAGCAAGAATCGCACGCTGAATAGGAGCGGCGCCACGCCAACGAGGCAGCAAGGAAGCATGAACATTCACAATGCCGAGCGGTGCCATATGCAGCACGTCATTAGGCAAAATGCAGCCATACGCAGCCACGCAGAAAATGTCAGCCTGGGCAGCCTGAAGTGCCTCAACAACCTCAGGCGTCATACGATTAGCTTCAACTACCGGCAGACCAAGCTCGAGCGCCTTAGCCTTAACAGGAGAAGGCTCAAGCTTCTTACCACGCCCGCGAACAGCATCCGGACGAGTAACAACAAGCGCAATCTCATTCCCAGCCTCGACAAGCGAAGTCAACGAAGGCACAGCAAAATCAGGCGTACCCATAAACACAATACGCATAAAGAACGTCTCCCATCAACCAAAGCCGAGACGGCTACAAATAACAGCGGAAAGCCAAGTCACCAGCCCATCCGCAATAACAATTCAACAAGAACAAATATACCCAAAACCAAAGAAAGAGCCGCAATAAAAGCAGCTCCCTCTCAACAAAGACTATCAGCGAAGACGCCCCTCCCTGGCCCGACGGCACCCGGGCGAAAAGGAGCACGAAAACGCAGGCCCCTTCCGCCGCAGGGCTTAGGTTATTGCTCCACGCGCAGTTCCGCACGAGCCGAAGAGCACTTAATGTGCTCTTCGTGCGAGCAGGACTGTTTGAGCATGGAGCAAAACCTAAGCCCTGCGACGGAAGGGGCCGGTGGGACCTACTCGGTCTCGCCCGGTCGAGCGCCGCGGGCCAGGGCGTCCTGGTACTCCTTGACGGCCTTGAGCCTCTGCATGGGCTTCAGTCGCTCGAACATGGTGTTGCCGTGCAGGTGATCGATCTCGTGCTGCAGGCACACGCAGAACAGATCACCCGAGGCCTCGTAGCGAATCAGGTTGGCATCCAGGTCGTACGCCTCGACGACGACATGGTCGGGACGCTCGATCTCGCAGCTAATGCCAGGGATGGACAGGCAGCCCTCGCTAAACGGAACGAGATGGTCGCTTTGCTCGACAATCACGGGATTGATAAGCACGTACGGATCGTAGTCGTTCTTGTCGCTGTAGTCGCAGTCGATGGTGACGAGCTGAATGAGCTCGCCGATCTGCGGAGCAGCCAGGCCGCAGCCGCCGTTCTCGAACATCATCTTCTTCATCTTCTCGGCAAGCGCCTCGATCGCTGGGGTGATTTCCTCGATGACAGCGCACTCCTGGCGCAGACGAGGGTCGGGCGACAGTACGATTCCGTTGGCTTCCATGGCCATCCTTTCGGTTTGTTACATCAAATCATAAGCGTCGACGTCAACGCTCACGCTCACGCCGCGCACGGAGCCCACCTCT
This sequence comes from uncultured Collinsella sp., assembly GCA_902488525.1. GTDB lineage: Bacteria > Actinomycetota > Coriobacteriia > Coriobacteriales > Coriobacteriaceae > Collinsella. Next base: position 7,735 of record CABTWP010000028.1, on the reverse strand, counting down.
TTGAGGCAGGCGTCGATATCATCAGAGACATGGTACCCTACCGGCGACTTCACAAGCAGGTGGAAGCGGTAACGGTCCTTGGCTCTCTCGATTACACACGAAGCCGGGCCCAGCACCTGCGGCACGGCACTCCCCGCCCGCAAAAAGTCGGGCGCGGCGGCGTGCCAGCGGCGCTTGAGGAGCTTTGCAATGCGCCCGATATAATCCTGCGCATCGTCGCGGCTTGCCGACCACACCAAAATATTGACCAGGCGTACGAACGGCGGATACAGTGCGTCGCGGCGCTGGTCTAGGTCGTAGTCGGTAAAGATCGAGCGGTCGTGCTCGGCGACGGCGCGAATGACCGGGTCCTCGGGCAGATAGGTCTGGATGATGACCTCACCGGGGCGATCGCCGCGTCCGGCGCGGCCCGCGACCTGCTCCAGCAAATCGTAGGCGCGCTCCCCTGCGCGGAAGTCCGGCAGCTTGAGGGCAAAATCGGCATTGACTACGCCCACGAGCGTGACCGCAGGAAAATCGAGACCTTTTGCGATCATTTGGGTGCCCAGCAACACGGCGCAACCCGCCGCATCGAACTGCTCGAGCAGCTTTTTGTGCGCATCCTTGCCGCGCGTGGAATCGGCATCCATGCGAATAATGGCGACATCCTCGGGAAGCATCTGGTGCAGCGCGTCCTCGATCTGCTGCGTGCCCAGACCCATTTTTGCCAGGTAGCGACTGCCACATTTGGGGCAACGGCTCGTGGCCGCCGGATAGGGCTGCACGCGCCAGGACGATCCGCAAGTGTGACATTGCAGCGTGTGCGTGCGCTCGTGATACGTAAGCGCGGTTGAGCAGTGGTTGCAGGTAGGGACGCAGCCGCACTCGCGGCACATCAGGAATGGCGCAAAGCCACGGCGGTTATGCAGCAGCACGGCTTTTTCACGGCGCTTGACCACACGCTCCAGGCCTTCCATCAGCGGTTTTGAGAACATGGAGCGACTGCCGTGAGAAAACTCACGGCGCAGGTCGGCAATGCGGACTGTCGGCAGCACGGCGTGTCCCGGGCGCTCGGGCATCTCGACGCGCGTCCAGGTGGCACCGTTATACGTGCCACGGCGGCAGCGGTCGAGGGCCTCGGCAGAAGGCGTGGCGGAGCCCAACACAAGCGGGCAGCGATAGCGCCGCGCCATCTCGGCCGCCACCTCGCGCGCGTGGTAGCGCGGACTGGAGCCCTGCTTATAGCTGGTCTCGTGCTCCTCGTCGATGATGATGAGGCCCAGGTCGCTGAGCGGGCAAAAGAGCGCTGAACGGGCGCCGACGACCACGCGGGCCGCACCGCTGGATACCATATCCCACTGGTCCAGGCGCTCGCCGGCCGAAAGGCGCGAATGGAACACAGCGACCGTCTCGCCAAAGCGCGAGCGGAAGCGGGCGACGGTCTGGGCCGTCAGCGAAATCTCGGGCACCAGCACGCAGGCCGAACGGTCGGCAGCCAGCACGCGCTCGATAGCTGAGAGGTAGACCTCAGTTTTGCCGGAGCCCGTAACACCGTCCACGAGCACCACGTCGCCGTGCGCATCCAGGCGAGCGCGCTCAATCTGCGCGAGTGCCTGCTGCTGGCCGTTGGTAAGTGCGACCGGCGCCTTGCCGCTTGCCGAGGACAGCGTGGTCTGCTCGCTACAGCCACGCCACGCACGGCGCTCCTCCACCACCACGACGCCGCGCTTTTCGAGCGCCTTGATAGTCGCCGACATGCTGTTATAGAGAAGGTTGAGGTCGCGCGTCGTGACCGGTCCGCACTGGAGCGCCTCGATGAGCTGACGCTGGCGAACGGCGGTCTTGGGCGGCGTATAGTCAAATCCCTCGGGCGTGAGCATGACCCAGCGGTTTTGGATAGGCTTGACGGCGGGACGTTCAACCGTCCACACGCCATCTTCGCCCTTGACCACACGCGGACTTCCACCCGGTGGCAAGAAAAGGCGCAGGCACTCGGAAAGTGTCGCGACATACTCGCGGCTCATCCAGCGTGCGATACGGGCAGCCTCGGCGGTAAAGAGCGGTTTGCTGAGGATAGCCTCGATGGCTTTAATGCGCGCGGGGTCGAGGGCGTTGTTGCCCTGTAGGTCGCCCAGCTCAGGCGTAGTGTCGACGATATAGCCCGCGGCGGCGCGGTTGCCAAAGTGGACCAGGACCGTGGATCCAATCTGCGCCTCGTTGGCAAGGGACTCGGGGATGCCGTAAGCAAACGGCTCGGACAGCGCACGGGTGGGAATGTCGAGGACTACGCTCGCATAGGCGGCGACGGGTTCAGGTGCGAACTCAGGCTTGGCCGGAGTCTCCTCCGGTTCCGGCGAACCAAACAGTGACAGTTGCTCGGCCATGGTCTCTGTACCTCCCATCCCATACGTCTTTAGAAACAAGAGCCCCACTCGTGGTGAGCGGGGCTCGGATACATGCGTTTACGCGACTGTTACAGCGCCATCGTGCGGGCGCGGTCGATACGCGCCAGGCAGTCGTCACGACCGACGAGCGCCATGGTCTCGCCCAGCGGAGGGCTCACCATGTTGCCGCAGACGGCGACGCGCACGGCCTGGAACACCACGCGCTTCTTGAGGTCCATCTGCTCGGGGAGCGGCTCAAGCGCGGCATCGATGTTGGCGGCCGTCCACTCGTCCACGCCCTCGAGCGCGGCCTTGGCGGCATCAAGAATGGCGCCCATGCCGTCCTTGGCCAGGCCCTTGTTGACGGACTTCTCGTCATACTCGAGCGTCTCGACCGTAGCGAAGATGGGAGCGGCGACGGTCACGGCGTCGGCCGGCATCTTGGTGCGCGGCTTGACAATGGCGGCAAGCGCGTCGATCCAATCCTCGCCGTACTCGACATTACCCTCGATGAGACCCGCCTCGTGCAGCTCTGGGACCATGATCTCGTCGGCAAACTGAGCATCGGACATGCCGTTGATGTACTCGACATTGACCCAATCGAGCTTCTTGGGGTCGAAGGTCGCGGGGTTCTTGGAGATGCGGTCGAGCGAGAACTTGCTGGCCAGGACATCGCGCGGGATGATCGTGGTCTCGCCGTCGAGCGACCAGCCGAGCAGAGCCAGGTAGTTGACGAAGGCGTCGGACAGGTAACCGGCGTCGCGGTACTCCTCCACCGAGGTGGCGCCGTGGCGCTTGGAGAGCTTCTTGCCGTCGGCGCCCAGGATCATGGAGATGTGGGCGAACGTAGGCACGGGCGCGCCGAGGGCCTCGTAGACCATGACCTGGCGCGGGGTGTTGGACAGGTGATCGTCGCCGCGGATGACGTGGGTAATCTTCATCATGGCGTCGTCGACGACGGTCGCGAAGTTGTACGTGGGCGTACCGTCGGAGCGGAAGATGACAAAGTCGTCGAGCTCCTTGGCATCGAAGGTCACCTCGCCGTGGACGGCGTCGTGGATGACGACGTCGCCGCGGTCCTCGGGCACCTTGATGCGCAAGACGTAGGGCTCGCCGGCCTCGATGCGGCGACGGGCCTCCTCGGGATCAAGATCGCGGCAGCGACGCTGATAGCCCTGGAAGGGGTCCTTGCGCTCCTGCGCGGCCTTACGGTCGGCGTCGAGCTGCTCCTTGGTGCAGAAGCAGGGATAGGCCTTGCCCTCGTCCCAAAGTTTCTGGGCGGCCTGCTTGTACAGGTCCAGGCGCTCGGTCTGGGCGTAGGGGCCATAGTCGCCGCCCACCTCGGGACCTTCGTCCCAGTCCAGGCCAAGCCAACGCATGGCGCGCAGGATGATCTGCGTGTTCTCGTCGGTGGAGCGGGTGGGGTCGGTGTCGTCGATGCGCAGGATGAACGTACCGCCGTTTGCGCGGGCGAAAGCCCAGTTATAGATAGCGGTGCGGGCGCCGCCGATGTGCAGCTTGCCCGTCGGTGAGGGTGCAAAGCGGACGCGAACGTCTGATGCCATGGAAATCTCCTCGATTGCAGGATGGATGTCTAACCGCACCAGTATAGAGCATCAAAGCAACCTCCGCACAAAGGGCACCGACCTACTCATTGGGGACAGACTTAAATGACCAGTCGGGGGTAGCTAATTTGGGACGGGGCTTTTTTAGCTACCCTACGTCGAGGTTGGTCTCAAGCTCCGATGACTCCGGATTGGGTAGCTAAAAAAGCCCCGTCCCAAATTAGCTACCCCGGCAGAAAAGGAACGCCCCGGCTGGTCATTTAAGTCTGTCCCCAATGAGTATCCCCAATGAGTAGGTGCGGAAAGGGTGTGAATGTTTGAATTACGCGCTATGATGTGCCCTTGCATAGAGAGCCCGGCGGAATGGTAACGGTCGCCGGGACACGTTTTTGAAAGGACAATCATGTCAGAAGAACTTCGTTCCATCCCACCCCAACACGGGTCCTTCGTTTTTACGTCGGAGTCGGTGACCGAAGGTCATCCCGATAAGATCGCTGACCAGATCAGCGACGCCGTCCTCGACGCAATCCTCGCCAAAGAAATAGAGCTCCAGGAGCAGGGTTACATCGCCCCCAACGGCGTGCCTGCCAACGTGGAGAACGTCCGCTGCGCCTGCGAGACCCTCGTGACCACCGGCACTGTCATCGTCGCCGGCGAGATTCGCACCCAGGCCTACGTCGACGTACAGGAAATCGCCCGCGGCGTTATCCGCCGCATTGGCTACAACCGTGCCAAGTTCGGTTTTGACTGCGACACTTGCGGCGTCATGAGCCTCATCCACGAGCAGTCGCCCGATATCGCCCAGGGCGTCGACGAGTCCTTCGAGACCCAGACCGGCGCCACCACCGACCCGATCGACCTGATCGGTGCCGGCGACCAGGGCATGATGTTCGGTTACGCCTCCAACGAGACAAAGACCCTCATGCCCATGCCTCACTACCTGGCAAGCCGCCTGGCCGAGCGCTTGGCCGCCGTGCGCCACGACGGCACCCTGCCCTATCTGCGCCCCGACGGCAAGACCCAGGTCACCGTGCGCTACGAGGACGGCAAGCCCGTCGAGGTCACGACCATCGTCATCTCCACGCAGCACGCCGCCGAGATCGAGGACATGGGCAAGATCAAGGCCGACCTCATCGAGCACGTCATCACCCCGGTCATGGCTGCCGAGAACATGCCGTGGGATAACGCGGACATCTACGTGAACCCAACCGGTCGCTTTGTCGTGGGCGGACCTATGGGTGACACGGGACTGACTGGGCGTAAGATCATCGTCGACACCTACGGCGGCTATGGCCGTCACGGCGGCGGTGCCTTTAGCGGCAAGGACTGCACCAAGGTCGACCGCTCCGCCGCGTATGCCGCGCGCTGGGTAGCCAAGAACGTGGTCGCCGCCGGTCTGGCCGACCGCTGCGAAGTCGAGCTTGCCTACGCCATCGGCGTTTCCAAGCCCCTCTCAATCATGGTCGACACCTTCGGTACCGCACATGTTGCCGAGGACAAGATCGTTGAAGCCGTAGAGAAGACCTTCGACCTACGTCCGGGCGCAATCATCCGCGACTTAGACCTGCGTCGCCCCATCTACGAAAAGACGGCAGCCTACGGTCACTTCGGCCGAGAAGACGCCGACTTCACCTGGGAAAAACCCGACCGAGTCGAAGAACTCAAAGCAGCCTGCGGCCTGTAATTAAGAACCTCCAAGGTTTCAACGACATAAGCGCTTTAAAAAAAAGTACCGCCCCCAACCGGTACTTCTTTTTTATTTAATCGGTAGCGAAGATGAGTCGACATGGAGCACAGAATAGGTCTCCAGCTGATGGATTTTGCAGCATGAGCGCCTCTACCATGTATCCTAAGTTCCGAGGGCTTTGGTATTTGGTCGATCGCGAGTTCCGCACGAGCCGGAGGCCACTTAATGTGGCCTCCGTGCGAGCAGGACTGTCCGAGCAGGCGACCAAATACCAAAGCCCTCGGAACGGCGGGACAGAGTATGCCCCGCCCCTCGGGACGACAGGACAGAACAGGAGCGTATATGGCAGGCAAGCCGCAAACACTAGCTACGACCTCGGCATTCGAGATCTTGGGCCCCATCATGGTCGGCCCCAGCTCATCGCACACCGCCGGCGCCCTGCGCTGCGCCCAAGTTGCCGCCAGCCTGCTGGAAGGCCGCATCACCAAAGTCACCTTTGGCCTGTGGAACTCCTTCGCCCACACCTACCGCGGCCACGGCACCGATCGTGCGCTTGTCGCGGGCATCCTGGGCCTCGACACCGATGACGAGAACATCAAGCAGGCCTTCGACCTCGCGCGCGAGCAGGGCCTCGAATATCACTTTGACATCAAAGGCGACGACGCGTCCATCCACCCCAACACCGTCGACATCGACATGGTCGACGACACGGGCGCCACGGCACAGGTCCGCGGCGAGAGCCTGGGCGGTGGCAAGATGCGCATCAGCCGCATTAACGGCGTCGGCGTCGACATCTCGGGCATGTATTCCACGCTCTTCGTGGCGCACAAGGACGTCCCCGGTGTACTCGCCGCGCTCACCAACCTGCTCGCCTACGCACACGTGAACATCGCCTTCTGCCGCACCTACCGCACCGAAGTAGGCGGCCAGGCTTACTCCGTCTTTGAGACCGACGGTGCGCCCGACGACACCGTCGTCCCCATGCTCCGCAAGCTCGACAATGTCGATTACGCGACCTTTATCGAGCTCCCCGGTTCTGCCTCGTCGCTCTCCCCCGGCGTCTCGGCCAAGGAAATCTTCGACGACGGCGAGCAGCTGCTCGATGCGTGCGAGGAACTGGGGCTCAGCATTGGCGCCGTTATGGCCGTGCGAGAGGCGCGCCTGACCGGTGAGGCGCACGCCGTCGCCGCCATGCGCCGCGTGCTCGACGTCATGCGCGAGGAGACCACAGCCCCCATCGCTACTCCGCAGCGATCGCTCGGTGGGCTTATCGGCGGCGAGGCCAAACTCGTCGATGCCACCGTCCGCAACGATTTGAGCACAAGCCTGATGGGTGCTGTCCAGACCGAAGCTGTGGCCCGCGCGATGGCCGTGCTCGAACGCTCCGCCACCATGGGCGTAATCGTCGCAGCTCCGACGGCAGGATCCGCGGGTGTTGTGCCCGGCTGCGTGCTGGCGCTCGCCGATCGCCTGCAGCTCGACGACGAGCAGGTCATGGACGCGCTCTACTGCGCAGCCGCCATCGGCCTCAACCTCACCACAAGCGCCTGCGTCGCCGGCGCCGAGGGCGGCTGCCAGGCCGAGGTGGGAAGCGCCGCCGCCATGGCAGCCGCCGCGCTGGTGCAGATGCTCGGCGGTACGCCCGAGCAGGCGCTCGACGCCAGTTCCATCGCGCTGAGTAACCTGCTGGGCCTCGTTTGTGACCCCGTCGGTGGCCTCGTGGAGGTGCCCTGCCAAAACCGCAACGCCATCGGCGTGGCAGCGGCCTTTAGCTCGGCACAACTCGCCCTCGCAGGCATTAAGAGCCTGGTGCCGTTTGACCAGATGGCACATGTCATGCTCTCGGTGGGTCACGCGTTGCCGGCCACGCTGCGCGAGACGGCAAAGGGCGGCATCGCGCAGGCTCCGGCCGCACTTTCGGCCTGTGCAAAATGCGGGGTGTGCGGATAGCGGCAAAGAACGACTCGAAGGTGGGACAAATGTCCCACCTCTTTTGAATGCCACCGTTTCCGTACCACAAACAGCAGGGCAATCGCTATAATGCAAGCCCAGTAAAAACACGATGAACCGCAAGGCGAAAATCGAAGGATATGCATACGATGTCGCAAAACGATCGAACT
>CABTWP010000027.1 GCA_902488525.1 uncultured Collinsella sp. | reverse complement strand
GTTCTTTATTGTCTCGGCGGCCAATGCGGCGTCATATTCGTTTGCATATTCTCGCTCAATGCGGGCATCCAGAATGCTTTTCTTATCGCCGTCTTCAGCGTGGTGGTTTGTCATAGCTTCTCCAATCGGTTGATGTTCGTGCTGTTTGTTGATGTGTTGGTTGTCGTGAGTGATGTGCTTGCCGTGGGTGATGTGCTGACGTTGGGGTGCTATGCGGTTTTCAATGAGCCCGTGAGGCAGTTGCTGCAGGGGCGGGATGGAACGGCCCATGCAAGGCGGAAGGCATCGTGCTCAAAATCGAGACAGCAATGCCCTGGGTGCCTCACATGTGGCAGTTACCTCATTAAGTTGTCATTGCGTTTGGGGTTGTACTTTGCCGATCTTCCTTCTCTTACACGCTGAAAACTGAAACTTCATATGCTCGATCTACTTAAAACCGCAACGGCGGTCTTTTATCAACTTATATGTCGGAACGTGTCTTTGCAAGTACTTTTTTGCGTTTGTTTCAAATGGGGTGGTTTTGCAACCGTCACGCGCCACGCTATGCGAACGTGCCCCGGCTCGGATAAGATGGTGCGATCGAGTTCTACCGCGCTCACTGCAAGTAGTCTTTGTTGCTGAGATAGGTCACGGCCGAAAGGGGCCCGTATCCCAACAGATACGGGCCCCTTGCTATTTAAATGGGCATGAGGGTGTATTGAGGGGGGATGTCTTGCTGTCGGCATCCGCGTGCGGTGCCATTCGCTGTCCGTAAATTATACGTTTACGGCTAATTTCATACCACTTGTCGGAATGCGGACGCTGTCCTTGCATGCCGGGCGTACATTGAACGTGGTTTTTCGCGTGAAGCCACGAATCGGTTGCCAGCCCTGAACAAGGAGGCCCAGCATGACGCTTGCCAAACCCATCAATAAATACATCGACTATATCGATGCCCCCGAGGACACGTTTGAGCAGTATGTCGAGAAGGCGTTAAAGTACAACTTTCGCTGCGTATTTGCGAACCTGCAGGAGTACGAGACGGGCCGCGCCATGCTCGAGGGCTCTGACATCATCCTTGCCGGCGCTATCGACTTTCCCCAGGGCACTATGACGCTTGAGGAGAAGCTTGCGAGGTTTGAGGAATACGCTGCGTGTGGCTTTACCGAGATTGACTACGTTTTGAATCAGGGGTCGATCGAGAACCGCGATTTTGATGCCATCGAGCGCGAGATGACTACCATTGCTGATTTTTGTCGCGCGCATGGCATCACTGACAAGGTAATCGTCGAGATGTGCAAGCTGGACGGCGACGACGCCGCCAAGCGCCGTGTATGCGAGATCGCGCTGGAGGCCAAGCCGGGATTCCTTAAGACATCGACCGGCAGAAGCTTTGGCGGTGCTAAGCTCGAGGACGTGCGGCTGATGCACGAGGTGCTCGGCGATGCCGTGGCAATCAAGGCGGCGGGCGGTATCCATAATTACGAAGAGGCTTGCGCATTCATCGAGGCCGGCGCCAGCGCGTTAGGTGCATCGGCGGGCATCGCGATCGTCGAGGGCGCACCGACGGATGAGCGTCGCTAGCAGACGTATTTGACCTGAGCGATAAAGCTTCACGACCACACGCCGTTCATGTTCGAGACAATATGACTTTTTGCCCGTTGTAAACGGAGTCGCGATGGGTGTTCTGTATGATGGCTCAGACAAGGTTGTTCAATGACAGGGAGGCACATATGGCAATCAAAGCCATCGCGATGGACATCGACGGTACGCTCACCAACGACCAGAAAGTGATTAGCCCGCGTACGCGCGAGAAGCTGCTTGCGGCGCAGGAGTCGGGCATTAAGCTCATTTTGGCTTCGGGCCGTCCCGCATGGGGGCTGCACGCCTTGGCGCAGGAGCTCGACCTCCAAAACCATGACGGTCTGCTAGTTGCCTTTAACGGCGCGCATGTGGTCGACGCTCAGACCGACGAGGTGCTGTTCGATCAGGCTATGCCTGCCGACGAATTGCATCGCCTGATTGATCACCTGCGTAATTTTGACGTGATCCCTATGATTTCGCTCGGTCGTGATTTGCATGTCGAGGACTCGTACCATTGCATGATCACGCTGCCTGACGGCTCGCAGAAGAATATCGTCAAGTATGAGCGCGACGCGTGCGATCTTAAGATTCGCGAGGTGGAGAGCCTGCATGAGGTCGCTGATGCTTATCCCGTGGACAAGCTACTCACTGCGGGCGACCCGGCATACCTGCAGGCGCATTACGAGGAGATGTATGCGCCCTTTAAGCAGACGCTTTCGGGCATGTTTACGGCCGACTGGTACTTTGAGTACACGGCGCCCGGTATCGACAAGGCCTGCGCGCTCGAGGGTGCCCTGCCCAAGCTCGGCATCGATGCCAGCGAGGTCGTATCGTTTGGCGACGGCCAGAACGACAAGTCCATGATTGAGTGGGCCGGCACCGGCGTTGCCATGGGCAACGCCGTCGATGAGGTTAAGGCTGTGGCCCAGATGGTGACCGCCAATAACAACGAAGATGGTATTGCGGTGGCGCTGGATAAGCTGCTGGGTTAGAATCGCCGATTAATGCATGGTTCGGGCGCCTGCTCGCGGGCGTCCTTTTGTTAGGGAGGGTGCCGTGTCCGCATTTCCGTTCGATGCCGTTATCTTTGACATGGACGGCGTCATTGTCGATACCGAGTATTACTACCTGGGCGAGACTGCCGCGTTTGCCAAGGAGCTTGGGCTTAACCTGACTCAAGAGGAGTTGAATGGGCAGGTCGGTACCTCGCATCAGTTCTTCCTGCATATGCTGGTCGATTGGTTTGAGCGTGCCGGTAAGGGGCATTTCACTGGCGAGGAAGCGTTGGCCCGTTGGGACGAATGGGCTCATAAGCGTCCGCGCGACTATCAGGCTTTGATTAACCCAGGCGCCGTGGATACGATTCGAGAGCTGCCGCGCCGCGGCGTTCGCGTGGCGCTTGCCAGCTCGTCTCCCATGGTTAGCATCGAGGAAGTGCTCAATGCGTGCGGGCTGTCGGATGCCTTTGAGTATGTGGTGAGCGGCGAGCAGTTTAAGGAGAGCAAGCCCGAGCCCGACATCTACCTGCATGCGCTGGACCTGCTGGGACTGCCCGCGAATCGCTGCTGCTGCGTTGAGGATTCGGTGCCTGGCATCACCGCTGGCAAGCGAGCCGGCCTGACAGTCATTGCCAAGCGCGAGGAACGCTTTGGCTTTAGCCAGGATGCCGCGGACAAGATTATCGACCAGCTGCCGGAGCTGCTCACGCTTTCTTAGGAGCGCGGTAGTTGCGCGTTTTTCGGGTCTGATGAGTAAATAGCCAACATTTTGGTGCGACACCTAGCATACTTTAAGCTAATGCGGGCTTAAGGGCTTGTTGAATGCCCTTAAGCCCGTTTTAGAATTAATTGTGCTGGGAGAGGGTATATGCCACCGACTGAAGGGCCAACTGACGGTAAAGCAGCGATACCGCTGTACCAACAGGTCATTGATATCATTAAAAACGAAATCAACTCCGGCGCCTACAAGGCAGGCGCGCGGATACCCAACGAATTCGAATTGGCTGAGAGCTATAAAGTTGGCCGCGTTACCGTGCGACGCGCTATTGAGGAGCTCGTCCAGCAGGGCTATCTAACGAAGCGACAGGGGAAAGGCACGTTTGTCAATGCCCCCAAGCTCAAGCGCAAGATTCGCCAGAAGGATGACGTTCAGAGTTTTTCGAACGCATGCCGCGTTAACGGAATGGAACCGGGGGCGTGTGTCATTTCGAGAAAGATACTGCCGGCGGATTCCACCGAAGCGCAGTTCTTTGGTGTTCCCGTTGGAACTGACTTGATTTGCGTTGAGCGCGTGCGCACTGCCGATGGCGTCCCTGTCATGCTCGAGAACAACATATATGTTTACGAGGACAACGCCTATCTATCAACGGCACCTCTATCTAACCAATCCATTTTTGAGTTCGTGCGCAACCGGACGGGCCGCACTCCCGCGTTTACCGACCCGTGCACGCTCGAGATCGCGTGCGCGTCGCCCGAGGTCGCTCGGCTGTTGGCAGTTCCCGTTGGCGAACCCTTGTTTTATATGGAAGCCTTCTTTTTCGATGAGCAGCGGCGGCCGTTTATCATCGGTCGTCAGCGGATCGTTGGGTCTCGCTACGTCTTTGACATCTAGGACATTGCGAATGGAGACGCCCGGTTGATCATCTCACCGGGCGTCTCCATACCGTTCACGGCGCGAACGCAACCGTTCAACCGCGTCGCGGCAATCAGTTTGAAATTATCTTGATGATGGGAAAAGCTGCTGGTAATCTATGGAACGTCATAGAACGTTTGCCTTGCGCAGGCGTTGAAGTGAGATGCGATGCAGTCTCGAGTTCTTTGGAGGTATCTATGTCAGATACGAAGGCGAAGAAGACAAACAGACGTTTTAAGTTCAAATTACCGCATGTCTATACGATCATGTTCTTGCTGATCGTTGTCTTTGCGGTCCTGACTTGGATCGTTCCCTCTGGTCAGTATCAGCGCAAGACGATTTCGACAGCGGCGGGCGAGCGTGAAGTCGCCGTTGCTGGAACCTATGAACAGGTTGATAAGAACTACACCGATTCCGAGACCGGCGAGACCATCAATCTGGGCCAGGATATCTTTGCGGTCCTGCAAGCGCCTACTAAGGGCATCCAGGAGGCTGCCGACGTCGTTGCGTTCGTCTTATTGATTGGCGGATCGTTCGCAGTCATCACCAAGACCAACGCTTTGAATGCCGGCATGAGCCGTGTGATTAAAAAGCTCAAGAACAAGGACATCCTCATCATTCCCATCACGATGACGTTGCTGTCCATTTGCGGCACTACGTTTGGTATGTCTGAGGAAGCCCTGCCGTTCTATGCCATCTTCATTCCCATCATGATGGGTATCGGGTATGACTCGATGACGGCGTTTATCATCTGCTTCCTTGGTCCTAACCTGGGATATTGTGCTTCGACCATCGACCCGTTTAATGTTTTGATCGCCCAAGGCATCATTGGTATCGAGGGCAATCCTCAGCTGTGGCTGCGCGCCGTTTCTTGGGTCATCTTCACTGCCGTTGGTATCGCATGGGCCATGCGCTACGCCATGCGTGTCAAGAAAAATCCCGAGTCGTCCATTGTGTACGAGGACGATAAGCTCAAGCGTGTTGAGTTTTCCGTGACCGATGCCTCCATCGAGGAAGAGTTCACTACCCGTCAGAAGCTCGTGCTTATCGATTTTGCCTGCGGCATGGGCATTATCGTCTGGGGTCTTGTTACCCAGGGCTGGTACATGAATGAGATTTCCGCCGTGTTCCTTGGTATGGGCTTGCTTGCCGGTATCCTGGGCGGCCTTGACCAGCAGACGATCGCCGAGGAGTTCGTTAAAGGCATTGCCGACTTTGCGTATGCCGCTATCGTCATCGGCATCGCTCGCGGTATCTTGGTCATCGCAGAGGGTGGCATGATCATCGACACCATCCTCCAGGCGCTCGCTACTGCACTGGCCGGTGCACCTGCCGCCGTCTACACCACGTTTATGTATATCGTCCTTGGCCTGCTCTCTTTGCTGGTTCCCTCGAGCTCTGGACTTGCGGCGCTCACCATGCCCGTCATGGGTCCGCTGACCGAGCTTATGGGCCTCAATCCCGAAGCCGCCGTTACCGCGCTCCAGTTTGCTAATCAGACCATCAACACCATCAGTCCCGTGGCGGGCATGACGGTTGCCGGTCTTGCCGTGGCAAAGATCTCGTTTGGTCAATGGTGGAAGACCATTTGGAAGTTCTTCATTTTCATGGTCGTCTTTGGCCTGATCGTAACGGCAATCTCTGGCATGCTTCCGGCGTAGGTGGTTGTGATGTCTGATCGTTTGACGGTCCTGACGTCTAAGAGCGTCTTTACCGGTACGGGGGACCTGCCGTTTGAAGGTTTCGTAGCGGTCCGTGGCAATCGAATTGAGGCTGTTGGCACCAAGTGTGAGCTAGCTTCGTATTTGACCCAGGCGGACGAGGTAGTTGACCTGGGCGACCGCACCGTCATGCCTGGCCTGATCGATGTGCATACCTTCTATACAGGCTGGGCGCTGCGGACGTTGGGGCCTGATCTGTCCGGCATCGCTGATGCCAAAGAGGCCGTGTCGCTCTTGCGTGCATGGAAAGAAGATCGTCCGGATTGCGCGGCGGCTTTTGGCCACAACCTACCCGAAACGTTGGCATCGGATGCCGAGAACGCAAATACAGCAGCTGTGTTTGACGAGTGTTTTGGCGATATCCCCGTCGTCTGCTTTACACCGGGCGCGGATACCTGTGTTCTCAATGCTGCCGCCAGTGCGCGATACGGCTTCACACCCCAGGCGTGCTATGCCGAGAAGATCTGGCGCATGATGAGCGATTTCCTCGCGCTGCCCGAGGTGCGTGCAGGGTATTCGGACTACATGAGCATGCTTAACGAACGCGGCGTTACCGCCATCAAGGAGATGGCGTTTGATGACTACTACGGCTTTGCCGACGAAATGGCTCGCCGTGAGGAATCTGGTGAGCTGACGGTTCGCGTCTCTATGATGTCGCAGCCGGTGGGTGCCGGTGCAAATCTTGCATATGCCCGCGAGGCACGAGAGCGCTTCCGGGGACCGTTCGTTCGTTTTTCTGGCTTCAACCGTATGACCGATCGCGGCGTATGGGCGGGGCTTGCCGAGATGATAGAACCCTATGAGGACTCGGCCGATGCGGGCGCTGCCGGCAAGACGGTCGTCGAGGAGCCAGAGTGGGATCTGATTGAGAACGAGCTGCGTGCAATTGATGCTGACGGATTCCGATATTCCTTGCATTGCCAGGGCGATGGCGCCGTTCGTCGCACCGTGGCGCTCTATGCCTCGCTGCCTCGAGACGAGCATGGACGGATGCTTCGCCGCCATGCGATTACCGATCTCGAGAACTCTGACCCGACCGATCTTGTCGAGTTTGGCAAGTTAGGTGGAATTTGCGAGGTCTATCCGCAGATTCTGACGCTGGACCGACGCGAGGATTGCCTGTCGATGATGCGTCGACAAATTGGCGAGACGCGACTTTTGCACAGCTGGAATCGCCGCGGCATGGAAGATTCCGGATGCACAGTGTGCTGTGGAACGGATTTGCCGCTGCTGATTCCGAGCCTGGGCGAGTCAATCTACAGCGCGTGCGGCGGATTCTTCGCCGACGGACTGCCTGTGAATGAGGTCAACACGCTGACGCTTGTCGAGCTCTTGCGCGCTTGGACTGCCGGGGGCGCGTACGATCTGATGCGCGAAGACGAGCTGGGTACGCTCGAGGTCGGCAAGCTTGCCGATATCTGCGTGCTCGATCGGGATGTGTTTGACCTCGATTATCGCGACGCACGCGATCTTGCGGTTGATATGACGATGTCGGACGGACAAATCGTGTTCGATCGAAATAAGGAGGCATAAGATGTCTGAATCCAAACCGACGCTGCGCCGCGAGCAGATTGCGGGCATGAATATCCACTACATCATGTGGTCGCTCGATTACTTCCTTGATGTGCAGCAGCGTTTGGGCTTTGAGTCCATTGAGCTGTGGTGCGCAGAGCCGCATGTGACGCTCGACCATACGGGCTACTTTGAGGCTGAGGTCCTGGCGAAAAAGGCTGCAGACCGTGGGCTTAGGTATCGTACTCTGTGCCCCGAGAACGTTGTCTATCCTTGGCAGTACTGCGCACGCAAGCCGCTGCATGAACAGCGCAGTCTGGCGTACTTTAAACACGGCATTGAGCTTGCCGAGGTACTTGGGTGCGACCGTATGTCCATCAACTCGGGCTGGGGCGACTGGGACGAGGACCGCGAGGAAGCCTGGAAGCGCAGCCGCGAGCACTTGTCCATTCTGGCGGAGTATGCCGGCGAGCACGGTCTGGTGCTCACGATGGAAAGCCTGCGTCCCGAGGAGAGCAACCTTGTGACGACGGTTTCCGATGCGAAGCGCATGATTGACGAGGTCGCGAGCCCGTACTTACAGCCCATGGTTGATACAACCGCGATGGGCGTTGCAGGCGAGACGCTCGAGGACTGGTTTGCCGCCTTTGGTGATGGGGCAATTCACGAGATGCACTTTATCGACGGTGACCCGTATGGCCATCTGGTGTGGGGCGATGGCAAGCACGATATGGACGCCTTCGTTGCCACACTCAACGCCCATGGTTTCGACGGCATGCTGGGCCAGGAAATCACGGACGGTCGTTACTACGATGACCCGGCGGCGGCTGATGCCAAGAACATGGCCGCATTCGAGAAATATCTGATTGACTAAAACAACTATCGGCCACGCAACCAACGTCATTGATTGCGGCCCAAACAAGAAAGGAACTGGATATGAACGCACACGATCTGATCAAAGAGGCAATTGCCGAGAAGGGCAAGTTCGACAGCGTCTACTGGATTGCTTGTGGTGGCTCCATGATCGATTTGATCCCGGCTCACGAGCTTCTGCAGCGCGAGGCAACCACCTTCACTTCGTATATCTATACGGCTCGCGAGTTCGATATCATGCGTCCGCGTCGTCTGGGCGAGAAGTCCCTGGTCATTGCTTGCAGCCACAGTGGCAACACCCCCGAGGTCGTTGAGGGCTGCGAGATTGCCCTTGCCGCCGGCGCTACGGTGATCGCCCAGACCGACAACGCTGGATCTAAGATCGACTCCGGCAAGTGGACCACGTGGGTCTACCCATGGGGCGAGGGCGTGCCGCAGGCTGAGGTCCCCGCTGGCATTTCGCTGTCGCTTGCGGCCGAGCTGCTCGATCAGCAGGAGGGCTACGCCGATCTTGCCGATATGTATGCCGGTATCGCCGAGATGGATAAGATTCTTCCCCCGGCACGTGAGAAGGTAAATGCCGAGCTGGGCGATCGTTTTGCCAAGCTTTGCCAGGAGCACGAGTTCTTCTATATTCTGGGCAGCGGTCCCAACTTTAGCCAGACCTACGGTTTCGCTATCTGCTCTCTTATGGAGATGCAGTGGCAGCACTGCAGCTACATCCACTCTGCCGAGTACTTCCACGGCCCCTTCGAGGCTACTCAGGATGGCGTTTTTTACTTCCTGCAGATGGGCTCCAGCGAGTGCCGTGCTATGGACGAGCGCGCCCTGGCGTTCCTTAAGACGCATACCGATACGCTGATGGTGCTCGATGCCAAGGATTACGGTATGGAAGCCGTGCCGGCGAGCGTCCGTGCCTATCTGGACCCGGTGCTGTTCTACGCCATGAACTGCGAGCTGCGTGCCGCACGCGGCAAGGTGTTTGATCACGATCCCGATTTCCGTCGCTATATGGGTGTTGTCGAGTACTAGAAGGGGCAAAGGCCATGGCATTTAACGTTAACGCGCTCGGATTTGGCGACAACGTCGTCGATCGCTACGAGCATATCCACACCATGTATCCCGGCGGCAATGCGGTGAACTTCGCCGTTTATGCCAAGAAATGCGGTGCCGCACGCTCCGCATACATGGGCATTTTTGGCAATGATGCCGCTGCCGAGCATGTCATTGCAAGCCTCGAGGATGAGGGTATCGAGCTTGACAAGTGCGAGCAGATGATTGGCGAGAACGGAGCGGCTCGCGTGACCGTCGTTGACGGTGACCGTGTCTTCCTTGGCTCCAACGAGGGCGGTATCCGTGGCGATGCGCGCTATGTCCTCGATCGCTTTGACCTTGCGTACATGAAGCAGTTCGATGTGGTTCATTCGGGCAACTATTGCTTTACCGAGCGCGAGCTGCCCAAGTTGAAGGCTGCGGGCGTCACGGTCTCTTTTGACTTTTCGGACGACTCCACCGACGAGTACTACGAGCAGATTGCACCCTACGTCGATTTTGCCTTCTTTAGTGCGGCGGATGCCGCGAGTGAGGACGAGATTCGCGAGCGTCTGGCATGGGTGAAGGGCCTGGGTCCGCGTTTTGTGTCGGCTACGGCGGGTGCCGAGGGCTGCATTGCTTACGACGGCGAGCGTTATTACCGCCAGCTGGCTAAACCGGTAACGGACATGAAGGACACCATGGGAGCGGGCGACTCGTTCCTCACTTCGTTTTTGATGTGCTATCTCGATTCCGCCAAGCGTGGAGAGGATGGCGCCGAGGCTATCGAGCGCGCGCTCGACTTTGCTGCCGGGTTTGCCTCGACCGTGTGCGGCATGGAAGGTTCTTGGGGCCACGGAGCACCAATCGTCGAATAGCCGAGCGGTCCCGGGGAGGTGCAGGATCCTCCCCGGGACCTCGTGTGCAAAAAATGCCAAATATGAGTACTGTGACTAATTTAGTCGCAGCAAAATCAACCCCTTCAGACGTGATTTGAGCGTCTGGAGGGGTTTAAGATTTGCGAAAACGCAGGATGAATGACTGTAAAAGCTTTAATTAGCGGACAATCGAGGATTATTCTGGCGGTTGGAAAGTTAAAAGAAATGTATCCATTCCGGTAGCAGTACTCATATTTGGCATTTTTTGCACACCAGGGGTTAGCGAAGGTCAAAAAAAGAGCGCGCATTTGTTAAAACTATCGACTCGATGCGCTTTGCGTCGCAGTTTTTGAGCGAGGTGATGCGTTCTGAGGTCCTTGTGAGCGACCTGATGAGCGACTGCGCGCTTGTTTCTGTGTTTGGCTCGGCCGGCGCATCGGTCTCGAGCAGTAGGCGGTCGAGTGGAATCTGTCGTGCGTATTCGCGACCGCGCTTGGTCGCGAGCATGCGTTCGTTGACGGAAAAATAGCAGCCCGCATTACGCGCGCGGGTGAGTTCGTCCGAAGTGCCGCTAAACCAGTGGAAGATGATAGCGGGGGAGTCGGGGTTTGGGATGAGTAGTCCATGCGATTCGAGGACGTCCAGTACGGCTCCTGCCGAACGAACGGCGTGAATTGATATCACGCGCCCGGTAAGAGGATGCTGCACGAGCGCATCGCAGAGCCGGTTAAGTGCCTGTATTTGTAGCGGCTCACTTCCAGCAAAGCGCGCGGAAAAGTCGAGTCCGACTTCGCCGATGTAGCGTTCTTGGGCAGCAACTTCGCAAAGCAGATTGACTTCGGCAAAACCGCAGTGGCCATCGGCGAGCCACCAGGGGTGAAGCCCAACGCCGGCGATGATGCCCGGGTGGCGACGAGCGCGCTCGTTTGCGGCCGAAAAGTCGCGTGGATCGACGCCGCAATCAAATAGACCCAAGCCCAGCGCCGTTGCCTCATCGGCAACGGCGTCCGGGTGAGCCATTAAATCAAGATGGCAGTGTGCATCAAATAACCGGGGCTCCATCTCGGCGCGCTCCGCTAGTCCAAGCGCTGGCCATCGGCGCGCACGCGCTCGGTGCCGCGGCCACTGATCTGGCGGATAACCTCGCCGGCAATCATCTGGCCCATGATGGGCGGCATAAAGCTGGCGGTTCCGAGCTCGGTGCGCTCGTGGATATTGGAAGGGTCGCGGGGCTGTGTCTTAACCGATTCCTCGCAGCTAAACAGTACATGCAGACTCTTGATTCCGCGCTTCTTGCATTCTTTGCGCATGATGCGGCTCATGGGGTCACGTACCGTATCGAAAATGTCGGCAAAGCGGAGGCACTCGGGATGGAGCTTGTTGGCCCCGCCCATGGAGCTAACCAAACGAATGTCGTGGTCCTGAGCATATTTGGCAATGGTGAGCTTGGCCGAGATGGTGTCGATGGCGTCGACGACGTAGTCGAGCTTGCCGTCCGTCTGCTCCAAAACGCTCGCGAAGAACTCGTCGATATTGTCGCTCAACAGGTATTCGGTGCGCTTGATGACGGTAGCGGCTGGATTGATGTCGTGGATCATGGCTTCCATAACATCGACCTTGCGCTTGCCGATGGTGCTTTGAAAGGCGATGGCCTGGCGATTGATATTGCTGGGCGCGATGATGTCCTTATCCAGAATGACGAAATGACCAATGCCGCCGCGGGCAAGTGCCTCGCAGCAATTGGAGCCCACACCTCCGCAGCCGAGCACCAGCACCGTGGCGGCGGCGAGTTTGTCGAGTGCCTCGCGGCCCATGATGATCTCGAGCTTGGTGTCGCGTGTCTCGTTGGGGGTTGCGGCTGTGGTTTCGGTCATAGACATCCTCCGATGGGGAAGCGAATCGTGTTTTAGCTATCGTCATTATAGGTATTATCGCGATTCCATTTGAGCCCTAGGGGCTTGTTGAAATGAGGCAGTGATTCGCATAAGATGAAGCAGATGGCACCCGTTGCCGCGGGTTGGCCAACTCCCAAACACGTTTGTAGCGTGAGAAGTGGCCGTCTTCGCATTACGCGGGGGCGGCTATTTCATTCGACCTCCAATGTGGATGCCGAGCTCCACAGCCGCGATTACAAGCAATAACAACGTCAGGACATCGTCAATACTCATAGTCCATCTCCTTCTCGGGTAGAGGGAGCTGGCCCATCTGCTTCAACTTCCATTGTAGCTAAATACGAACGAATGTTCTATAGATGTTCCTGTATTAGATAGTTAGACAAACATCTAAATATCGAGTATAGTGTGCGCGTCATGAGAGATGATGAGAGGAGGTCTTATGCCGGGAGAGGGTTTTAAGGCGCTTGCCGATCCAACGCGACGGCGCATTTTGGAGTTGCTGCGCGAGGGCAATTGCACGGCGGGGGAGCTTGCCGAGCATTTCGATATCAGTAAGCCGTCGCTAAGCCATCACTTGGCGACGCTCAAAAATGCCGGGTTGGTGACCGACGAGCGCCATGGCCAAAACATCGTATACAGCTTAAACACCACCGTCATGCAGGATTTAATTGGCTGGTTTATGGGCTTTACAAACACTGAAGGTGATAAGGATGAATAACGAAAACAAGGGCATTCACCCCACGGGGGTATCGTCGCGCGTGTGGATTGCGCTGGTCGCTCTGTGCGCCGCCAATGTCGTAGCGCACCTCATGGTGATGCCGAGCTTGCCTGCGCAGATTCCCACGCACTGGGGCGCGAACGGCGCCGTCGACGGTTGGGGTCCTAGCTGGATGGCCTCCGCGCTCGGCGCGCTGCCTCTGGCGCTTCTCGCAATGTTCTGCGTGGTGCCGCGCATCGACCCCAAAGGTGAGGCATATCGAACCTCGGGCAAGTTCTACCAGGGCTTCGTAATCGCCTTCACCTTGTTCATGTGCGCCATAAGCTGGCTGGGAGAGCTTACGGTCTGGGGCGTGGTGCCGGCGGTCGGTTCGGTCAACGTGCTTATTTCCGGTGTTGTCGGTTTGCTGTTCATCGGCGTAGGCAACTACTTGCCGCGTGTGAAGCAGAACTATACGCTCGGTATCAAGGCACCTTGGGCGCTTGCCGATCCCGAGAACTGGCGCCGTACGCAGCGCTTTGGCGGTGCCTGCTTTATGGTGCTGGGTGTCGGCTTGATAGTGATGGGCGTTGTGGGTAGCGTGCTTTCGAGTGAAGTCGTCGCCGCGGTGATTGCGGTTCTGGCGTTTGGTTCGGTCGGAGCCGTCTACGTCTACTCGTATCTGCTGTGGCGCAAATCGCAGCGAGCCGTTCGCTAAGGTTGCGGAAAACTAGCGTACGCAGTTCATGGTGTGTTCCGGGGGACTTTTCCCAGGTAGTATTAGGGGGGGGGCGTGGGCAACCATGCCCCTTTTTCGTTACGTTTCAGAGCTGATTTCCTCATTTCGTTTCCACTAAAGCGAAACAAGAATAGGGAAACAGCAGGTAGAAAGGATAAAACAGGCAAATGGCGGAGTTTATCTACCGGATGTATCAGGCTCGCAAGGCCCATGGCGACAAGGTAATCCTTGACGACGTGACCCTGAGCTTCTACCCCGGTGCCAAGATCGGCGTCGTGGGCCCCAACGGTATGGGCAAGTCGACCCTGCTCAAGATCATGGCCGGCATCGAGGAGGTCTCCAACGGTGATGCCAGGCTCACCCCCGGCTACACCGTGGGTATCCTGCAGCAGGAGCCGCCGCTCGACGACGACAAGACCGTCATCGAGAACGTGCGCATGGCATTTGGCGACATGATCGCCAAGGTCGATCGCTTCAACAAGATCGGCGAGGAGATGTGCGACCCGGACTGTGACATGGACGCCCTCATGGCCGAGATGGGAAAGCTCCAGGACGAGATCGACGCCGCCGACGGCTGGGATATCGATTCCAAGCTCGGCCAGGCCATGGACGCCCTGCAGCTGCCCGATTCCGACATGCCGGTCAACGTGCTTTCCGGCGGCGAGCGCCGCCGTGTGGCCCTGTGCAAGCTGCTGCTCGAGGCTCCCGACCTGCTGCTGCTCGACGAGCCCACGAACCACCTGGACGCCGAGTCGATCCTGTGGCTCGAGCACTTCCTGCACAACTACCAGGGCGCGGTGCTTGCCGTCACGCACGATCGCTACTTCCTGGATAACGTTGCCGAGTGGATCTGCGAGGTCGACCGCGGCCACCTTTATCCCTACAAGGGCAACTACTCCACGTATCTGGAGACCAAGGCTGCCCGTATCGAGGCGCAGGGCAACCGCGATGCCAAGCTCGCCAAGCGCATGGAGGCCGAACTCGAGTGGGTACGCAGCTCGCCCAAGGCTCGCCAGGCCAAGAACAAGGCCCGTCTGGCTCGCTACGAGGAGATGGAGGCCGAGGCCCGCGCAAGCCAGAAGCTCGACTGGACCGACATTCGCATTCCTGTGGGCCCGCGTTTGGGCAACAAGGTGCTCGAGGCCCATCACCTGCACAAAGAGTTCGATGGCCGCGTGCTTATCGACGACCTTTCGTTCACCCTGCCGCGCAACGGCATCGTGGGCGTCATCGGCCCCAACGGCGTCGGTAAGACCACGCTGTTCAAGACGATTGTGGGTCTGGAGCCGCTGACTTCGGGCGAGCTCGAGGTGGGCGAGACCGTCAAGATTTCTTACGTCGACCAGAACCGTTCCGGCATCGACCCCGATAAGAACCTGTGGGAGGTCGTCTCGGATGGCCTGGACCACATGATGGTCGGCGAGACTGAGGTTCCGAGCCGCGCTTATGTGGCGAGCTTTGGCTTTAAGGGCCAGGACCAGCAGAAGCGCGCTGGCGTACTATCCGGTGGCGAGCGCAACCGTCTGAACTTGGCACTCACGCTCAAGCAGGGCGGCAACCTGCTGCTTCTCGACGAGCCCACGAATGACCTCGACGTCGAGACGCTGTCCTCGCTCGAAGCGGCGCTGCTCGAGTTCCCGGGCTGCTCGGTGGTCATTAGCCACGACCGTATGTTCCTGGACCGCGTCGCCACGCACATTCTAGCGTGGGAGGGCACCGACGAGAATCCGGGCAACTGGTATTGGTTTGAGGGCAACTTCGAGGCCTATCAGGCCAACCGCATCGAGCGCCTTGGCGAGGACGCAGCCCAGCCGCATCGTATCCACCGTAAGCTGACGCGCGACTAGATCGTTACGCGGTTTTCCAAACCGCGTAACTGCTCGACGCTGCGCGGGTCGCAAGCACCCCATCTTGCCGTTCAAGCCGTCGCTCGCGTATCGAAGTACGCGTCGCTCCTCTTTCACGGCAACCTGGGGCACTTGCGGCCCGCTCGCTGTTGGTTACGCAACATCAACAAATAAAAACGGCTCAAATCCTGATTTGGATTTGAGCCGTTTGTCGTTACTGCCCGGGTTCTTCGACTTTATCGATGGCCCAGGTGGATCCGAGGCCACCGGTGGTATTGCGGCGGATGCGCACGGCAACCTCGCGGCGCTCGCCGGCCTGCGTGTAGCGCAGGGGGAAGCTTGCGCGGTTTCGCGCGGCCTCGATGGTACCGCGCTCGCGGGCGATCCAGTAGTACTCGCCGACAATGCCGAGGGTATCGGCGCCGTAGGGGAGATAGGTCGACAGCTGGTGCAGAAGCGGGCCGGGGCAGAAGACCTCGGTTGCGAAATCGACGGGGAAGTCCTCGGGGATGGCGGGCGCTACGGGTGCGGGGGTTGGGGCCTCTGCGAGTACCGAAGCCGGTGCCGGTGCGGGAATTTGGTCGCAAGCAGAGGCGGGCACGGATTCGATGACGGGTGCGAACTCCAGCGTCGTCTTCGGCTTGATTGTGGAATCTGCGGGCTTCACGGTGACGGGCGCGTCTGCAGCTTCAGTTTCAACCTCAACCTGCGTCGCGCTCTCATTCTCGACGCTCGACTTTGCCTCGATGGGCGTGGATGCCATGGTGGTGATGCCGGCATTGGCATTCTCGGGGTCATAGACGACCGTGAGCGAGATGGCGGGCTGCGGCGTCTCGGGTTCCGGCGCCGACTCGGTAGCGTCTTGATCTGTGGGCTCGTCGGACTGATCGTCCTCGGCCTCGTCGCCAAAGACATCGCTGTTTTGGAACGCAGGCGGCTCGGGTTGGTCAGCGGCTTCTTCGGTTGTCGACTTGGGCGCTTCGTTGAGCTCCACAGTGGCTTCCTGCTCTGACATGACTTTGGGATCGGTCGTGGCGGCGATTTCGGTTTCGGCTTCTGCCGTTACCTCAATAGCGACTTCGATCTCTGTCTCGGGCTCGGGTTCCGGCGCGGCTTCAACCATGGCTTCGGGCTCGGGACGCTTAACGTGCTTGGGGCGCACGGCCTTGAGGTCCTTCTCACCGCGCTTTTTCTTTTTGTAGGACTGCTTGGCGCCCTTGGCGGTCTTGGGCTTGTCCTCGCCCTTGGCAAGCGCAGCATCCCAGGCCTCGTTGGCGATGACCGTGGCATACAGGCGGCCGCCTTTAAAGACGGTCAGCTTAATGCAGTCGTCGAGTTCCTCGAGCAACTCGCGCGTGGACTCGAAGCCCAGGTCATAAGCGGTCATGTCGCCAGCGGCGAGCGCCTCCTCGACCTGCGTCATAAACGTTTGCTTGCCACATCCAATCGCATCGCGCAGCAGGCGATACAGATAGATGTGGTTGCCCAGCGAAAGCGTGGGCCTAATTATTGTCTTGCTCATGGCAAATCTCCTCTTTACACATGTAAAGCATCTTACCATCGCATGGCGTTCGCCATGGCGGCGCCCAAGGCAAACGGGCGCGAACCGCTTTCGATTCGCGCCCGTTGTACAGGTCGGTTATCTATGAGAGGCAAACGTGCTTAGTTGCCCGATGCCGTGCCTTGGCTCGAGTTGTCAGATGCCGTGCCGGAAGCGGTTCCGCTCGAGCTGTTGGTGTTGTTACTGTCTGCCGTGCCCGTTCCCGACGTGGTGTCGCTCGTCTGGCCTCCCGTGTTCGGCTGTGAACCGTCAGTCGTTTGGCTTGAGTCGGTCGTGCCGGACGGCGTGCCACTGTTGGCCATAGAGGAATCGGTGCCCTGCGATTGGTTTTGGGTGTTCGAGGACGAATTGGCAGAGGTAGGACTGTCTTGCGTGTCGTCCGTCTGTGCCTGCTGATCCTGCGGCTGAGTGTTGCCATTTGCATCGCTCTCGGTCGTGCGCGACGACAGGATTGGCTCGGGACGCTCGCCCAGACCCTCACCGGCAGTGGTGATAAGGATGGCGCCGGCGCAGGCGATGACCGCGACGATGGCGATGGCGATCGAGAAGACGATGACCTTCTTTTGTGTCTGGCTGCGCTCTGCCGCCGCCTTGGCGCGCAGGCTGTTGGGGGCGACGCGCGCCGTGGTCGCGCGTCCCGCAACCTGGCGCATCTCCTGCGTGGTCGCGGCGCCGCCCAGGTGCTCCTCGGCATTAAGCTCAACGGGCTCATAGGCGCCGGCGGGGTAGTCGACGTCGGCGTGCGTACCTTTGAGGGCTTTGGCGCTGGCAGAGATAAAGTGGCGGTAGACCTGCGAGGACACAACGGTGATGACCGAGCTCACGGCGGCGCCAATTACTGAACCAGCGATGCCAATCTTGGAAGCAAGCGCGACACTTGTGGCGGCGGCTGCGGCGCCAGCGATGATCTGAGGAATGGAAATGTCATCGAACAGGCCCTTTTTGGGCGCGATGGCCATGGTCTGTCCGATGGAATGGTTTTCGTGCACGCCGTTGTTGAGCGCGGCCGGTGTCATGACGCGCGTGCGCGGCGCGTCGGTGTACTTGGTTGTCATACGGGGTCCTCCCGGTGTAAATCTGCTTCGTTTCGTGTAGCCATCAGGGTACCCACCAGATGTGAATCGTACGTGACATTTAGCAGATACCATCAACTCATCAATTGCTCACCAAGTTGGTGGGATGCGGTTCCACCCGGCGGTTGAACTACAATAGGGCTTGCTAATTGTGTTGAATAGCGTTTACGCACGGGAGCATTCTTATGAATCTTCACCTTTCTCAGTCTGATGGCTTTTTGCGTGTGGCGGCGGCCTCGCCGCGGATTCGCGTGGCCGATGTCGAGGGCAATGCCGAGGTTGCGCTGGCGGCTGTTCGCGATGCTGCCGGGCGTGGCGTTCGCGCGCTGGTACTGCCCGAGCTTAACCTGACCGGCTATACCGCGGCCGATCTGTTCCATAACCGCACGCTGCTGCATGCCTGCGAAGCAGCGCTGGTGCACATCCTCGATGAAACCCGTGAGCTGCCGATCGTCTTTACCGTTGGCTTGCCCGTTGCGGTGGCTGAAAACATCTACAACTGCGCCGCCGTGTGCTGTGCGGGTGAGCTTTTGGGTCTTACGGCTAAGAAGTATCTGCCCAACTATGGCGAGTTCTATGAGCGTCGCTGGTTTGCTCCGTCGCCTGCGGATCCCGTGTGGGTTGAATTTGCCGGTCAGGGTCCGGTTCCGCTGGGTTCGGGGCTTGTCTACCGCTGCTGTGATGAGGGTGCCGAGGATATGGTGCTGGGCGTTGAAGTCTGCGAGGACCTGTGGGTGCCGGCGCCCCCTTCGACCGAGATGGCGCTTGCCGGTGCGACGGTGATCCTCAATCCGTCGGCTTCGGACGAGATTATCGGTAAGGCGGATTACCGCCGCAGCCTCATCTCTAACCAGAGCGCACGCCTGTACTGCGCCTATGCCTACGCGGACGCGAGCGAGGGCGAGTCCACGACCGACATGGTCTTTGCGGGCGAGAACCTTATCTACGAAAATGGCTCCAAGCTCGCCGCCACCAAACTGCTTACCTGCGATATGGCCATCGCCGACGTTGACCTTGACCGCCTGGTTGCCGAGCGCCGTCGCTCGACGACGTGGGCGCGCACCGACGATGCGCCGGAGGCCACGACCGTTGAGTTTTCGTTTGAGGGCGTGCTGGCCGAAGAACCTGTCCTGCGCGATGCCTGCGATATCGACCGCGTTTTCCCGCGCGCGCCCTTTGTGCCGGCCGACCACGGCGACTTGGCCGAGCGCTGCGAGACGATCCTCGATCTGCAGACTGCGGGCCTCAAGACCCGCCTTGCCCACACGGGTACCAAGGCTGCGGTTATCGGCCTTTCGGGCGGCTTGGACTCCACGCTAGCGCTGCTTGTGACCGTGCGTGCCTTCGATGCACTGGGGCTGCCGCGCACTGGTATCACAGCCGTGTCCATGCCCGGCTTCGGCACGACGCATCGCACCAAGTCGAATGCCGAGTCGCTCGCTCGCGACCTGGGTGTGAGCTTCCGCGAGGTTTCGATCCACGCGGCTGTGGAGCAGCACTTCAAGGACATTGAGCATGATCCAGCTGTGCAGGACGTGACCTACGAGAACAGCCAGGCGCGCGAGCGTACGCAGATTCTGATGGATCTGGCCAACCAGGCTGGCGGTTTTGTCATTGGCACGGGCGACCTGTCGGAGCTGGCGCTCGGCTGGGCTACCTATAACGGCGACCACATGAGCATGTACGCCGTCAACGCGAGCGTGCCCAAGACGCTTGTGCGCCATCTGGTACGCTATGCCGCCGATGTCTTTGGCGGGCGCATTGCCGAGGTCTTGCTCGATATCCTCGATACGCCGGTGTCCCCCGAGCTTCTGCCGCCCACGGGCGACGGCGAGATTGCGCAGAAGACCGAGGATTTGGTGGGCCCGTACGAGTTGCACGACTACTTCCTCTACTACCTGCTGCGTTTTGGCTTTGAGCCGGGCAAGATCTACCGCATGGCGCTCAAGAGCTTCGAGGGCGTCTACGACGCCAAGACCGTCCACACGTGGCTACGTACGTTCTACCGTCGCTTCTTTGCCCAGCAGTTTAAGCGCAGCTGCCTGCCCGATGGTCCCAAGGTGGGCTCGGTGACGCTCAGCCCGCGCGGCGATTGGCGTATGCCGAGTGACGCTAGCTCGCGTCTGTGGCTTGCGCAGATCGACGCGCTCAATCCAGTTGACTAAGGTTGGCTAAATTGAACCAATACGGGGGTTGCAAGCGTTACACTTTTGCAATCTGATGGCCCGTATCGCGCGGCGCTCTTGTCGGAGCGCCGCGTTTTTCATATCGAAAGGTGGCACCATGCAGGCATCGCAGCGTCTCGACCGCTTTGGCGCGGAGGTCTTCGCCTCGCTCAACAACAAGCTTCTCGCGCTGAAGGCTCAGGGCAAGACCATTTACAACATGAGCGTGGGCACGCCCGACTTTAAGCCGTACGACCACGTGGTCGAGGCGCTCACGCAGGCAGCCCAAGATCCCGAGATGTGGAAGTATGCCCTGCGCGACCTGCCCGAACTCAAGCAAGCCGTGTGCGATTACTATGAGCGTCGCTTTGGCGTTTCGGGCATTACGCCGTCTATGGTGCAGTCGTGCAACGGCACGCAGGAGGGCGTGGGCCATTTGGGCCTGGCCCTGCTCGATCCGGGCGATACTATTTTGGTTCCCGATCCGTGCTACCCGGTCTTCGAGGCGGGTGCCAAGATCGCCGATGCCAAGCTCGAATACTATCCGCTGGTTGCCGAGCATAATTACCTGCCCTATGTGGCGGGTATCGATCCCGAGGTGGCCGATCGTGCCAAGTATATGATCGTGTCGCTGCCCGCCAACCCGGTCGGCTCGGTGGGCACGCCCGAGGTCTACGAGGAGATCATCACTTTCGCCCGCGAGCACGACCTGCTCATCGTTCACGACAACGCATACTCTGACATCGTGTTTGACGGCGAGCCCGGCGGCAGCTTCTTGCAGTATCCCGGTGCGCTTGAGGTGGGCGTGGAGTTCTTCTCGCTTTCCAAGTCGTTTAACGTCACCGGTGCCCGCATCGGCTTTTTGGTCGGTCGCGAGGATGTGGTCTCGGCCTTTGCCAAGCTGCGCGGCCAGATCGACTTCGGTATGTTTTTGCCGATCCAGAAGGCTGCTATCGCCTGCCTGAACGGTCCGCGCGATGAGGTCGAGGCGCAGCGTCTGAAGTACCAGGAACGTCGCGATGCCCTGTGCGACGGTCTTGAGGGCCTGGGCTGGGAGCGTCCCAACGCGCATGGCTCTATGTTTGTGTGGGCCAAGCTTCCCGGTGGTCGCACCGATTCCATGGCGTTTTGCGAGGAGCTCATGGAGAAGGCCGGCGTTGTGGTGACGCCGGGCGCGAGTTTTGGTCCTTCGGGCGAGGGACACGTGCGCATGGCGCTGGTCCTACCGCCCGATCAGATCGCTTTGGCTGTCGAGGCCATTCGCGAGGCGGGCCTGTATTAGAAACCTATTTTGACTCGTCAATAGCTCGAAACCGATTTCGCGCAGTTATTTTACGAATACTGCAAACAATTTCGGTAAACGGTCGATTTTTGGCTGCGAATAGGGGCATAATCAAAGTCCCGATTGGATGTATTGGGATTACGACAAGCCGCTCGGGTCGTTCCCGGGCGGCTTGTTTGTGGAGAGAGATGGGAGTTTCTAATGGTTAACGAGAAGAAGGTCGCTATTGTCGGCTGCGGTTTCGTCGGTTCGTCTTCGGCGTTCGCACTGATGCAGAGTGGTCTGTTCTCCGAGATGGTCCTCATCGACGTGGACAAGAACCGTGCCGAGGGTGAGGCCCTGGATATCGCGCACGGCATGACGTTTGCCGAGCCGATGAAGATCTACGCCGGCGATTATTCCGATGTCGCCGACGCCGCCATGATCGTCGTCACTGCTGGCGCTGCCCAGAAGCCCGGTGAGACCCGCCTGGACCTGGTCAACAAGAACGTCAGCATCTTCAAGTCCATTATTCCCGAGATTAAGAAGTCCGGCTTCGACGGCATTCTGCTAATCGTCTCCAACCCGGTCGATGTTCTGACCTACGCCGCCATCAAGATGTCCGGCCTGCCCGAGGGCCACGTCATCGGTTCCGGCACCGTGCTCGACACCGGCCGCCTGCAGCAGATGCTTGGTGCCCACGTCGAGGTTGACCCGCGCGATGTCCAGGCCTATGTCATGGGCGAGCACGGTGACTCCGAGTTTGTCGCTTGGTCCAGCGCTCAGGTTGCCGGCGTTCCGCTGAACACCTTCTGTGAGCTTCACGGCCACCTGGAGCATGAGGCTGCCGAGAAGCGCATCGCTGAGGACGTCAAGAACTCCGCCTATACCATCATCGAGAAGAAGCACGCCACCTACTATGGCGTCGCCATGGCCGTCAAGCGCATCTGCACCGCCGTTATGCGCGATGAGCAGACCGTTCTGCCTGTCTCCTCGCTCATGGTGGGCGAGTATGGCCTGTCCGATCTTGCCATCTCCATGCCGACCGTCGTTGGCCGCGACGGCGTTGTCTGCCGCGTCCCCGTGCCGCTGAACGACGACGAGCAGCATGAGCTCACCGTCTCCGCCAAGGCCCTCAAGGACATCATCGACAGCGTCGATTTCTCCTGCTAAATCAAGCTCGCTAGAGCGAAAAGCTACAATGAAGGCGTCCGGGTCCACACGGCCCGGGCGCCTTTTGGTGCAAAGTAACCTGACCCCAATGCACCATCCCAATACACCATAGTTGATGGGAGGGCCATGTCGGATTCGCCTAATTTTTTGACCTATGCCCAGACGGCGTTTGATCCGTTTGAGGAGCGGCCGTTCTGCGCGGTGGACAGCCTGGTCTTTGCGTGGTTGTCCTATTTGCGTTTGCCGGGTGATATGGCGGAGCTGACGAACTGGCAGGGCCTAGACGTACGCGAGCTGCTGCGTGCCGAGTGCTACCGGGACATGATTGACGACTTGTGGGACCCGGAGGGGAGCAGGGCCTTGTTGGAGGCCGTGGCAGCAAGTCCTCGCTACCGTGGCGTGCACGTTTGCGGCTATCGTGCCGTGAGCGATGTGGTGGCGACGGAGCAGTTTGCAGCCATGGCGTTCCGGTTTCCGGCGGGGTTTAGCTATCTTTCCTTCCGGGGGACCGACAGCACGATTGTGGGCTGGAAAGAGGACTTTAACATGGCGTTCCGGTGTCCTGTGCCGGCCCAGGAATCCGCGGCGCGTTATGTGGACGAGGCGGCGGATGCGATCGACGGGCCGCTTTTGTGCGGAGGTCATTCCAAGGGTGGAAACCTTGCGGTGTACGGTGCGGCGATGTGCTCCGATGTCGCCCGTGAGCGAATCGAACGGGCGTATTCCCATGATGGTCCAGGGTTCGTCGAGGAGTTTCTGAACGGCAACGCCTTTGCCGATCTTTCCGGTCGAATCGACAAGACGCTACCTCGGTCGTCGATCTTCGGCATGATGTTCGAGACGCAGGAGGACTATGCCATCGTTGAGAGCACCGAGTTCAGCCTGCTGCAGCACAATCCCTTTAGCTGGGTGGTTGATGGTCGCGACTTCGTGTACTGTGAGCGCCTGTCCGCCGGTGCTCGATACGTTGATGGTTCCATTCGCGAGATGCTGCTTGCAGTGTCGCCTAGCGAACGCGAGCGTTTTGTAGATGCGTTGTTCTCCGTGTTTGAGGCTACGGGTGCTGAGCGGTTTGCGGATATCGCTGGGAATCTGCGCGAGAGCCTGCCCGTGATGCTCCAGGCTGCGCAAGGCTTTGACAAGGATACGCGACGCTTTGTCTCGCAGACCATCGTGGCAATCCTTAAATGCGCACTGTTGCCCAAACGACCCCAGATCGACGTGCCCGCTGCCGGCAAGAGTTTGGCAGAACAGCTCGAGGCTTGGCAGTCCGAGCTCCTGCGCTAACCATTGGCGCAAAGCAACCTGTCCCCGATGCATCAATCTTCGATGCGCCTAGGGCAGGCTCGACCGCTATACTGGTTCGTGCCGAAATCGATCTAGAACGGAATGCCGTATATGAAAATCAATCACGCGATTCTGCATATCCTGGACTTTGACTCTGCCGTCAACGTCATGAGCCAGCGCGAGCTCGATATCGAGAGCCGTACCGTGCGCAACTTCGTGACCACGCATCTGCGCCGCGCGCGTACTTCGGCCGATAACAAGCGTGCCACGTTTGCCGAGAACTCCGCATTCGGCGGCGAGCTCAAGGGCTATTTCTTTGGTGAGCGTGAGTTCGTGGACCTGTCTCAGCAGATTGCGGAGTTCATCTCTTCCGAACTTACCAAGGCCGAGAAAGCCGAGTCCACTGACGTGCTTGTGGCGGACTTTGATGACGATGAGGATGCCCGCTGGTTTGCCGTGATGCTGCTGGGCTCCAAGCAGGCATTCATGCACGAGGTGGCTCGCGAAGAGGGCGAGGTGCGTAACGACATCGCGCGCCACTATGCCATTCTGCCGAACCCTTCGCAAAAGGTGCCGAGCTATGCAATCGTGCGTGCAAGCACCATGGAGATCGGCTATGTGGATAAGAAACGCAAGATTGCCGGCGAGGATCGCATGCTCATTCCCGATGGCCTGCTGCAATGTGACACGGGCGTTTCGGGTAAGGAGGTCATCGACACGGTGGCGCGCGTGGTCGAGGAGGTCGCTGAAGAGCACGGCGCCAACACGGCTGTAGCGCTCGCTAAGGTCAAAGCCGCCGTTGCCGAGAAGGTTGAGGATGACGAGGAGCTGCCGCCTTGGGATATCGTCGATGAGGTCTTTGAGGACGAACCGGTTATCAAGGAGAGCGTGCGCGCGGCATTGACCGAGGAGAAGGTGCCTGAGCGTGTGCCCGTGGAGCGCAAGCAGGTCGAACGCGCGGCGGTGCGCAATCACAAGATTCGTACCGACACGGGCATCGAGATCAGCTTCCCGGCCGAGATGGGTTCGAACTCCGAGTATATCGAGTTCGTCAACGAACCCAACGGCCTCATCTCTATCGAGCTCAAGAACATCGGAAGTATTGAGAATCGATAAGCTGTGCTTGGACGTTGCAGAAAAACAAAGGCCGAAGCCCTTCGGGACTTCGGCCTTTTTTGTTTTCGGCTTGGTTGCTGACATTGCGCCGCAGGTTGGGCATACGTCAGCGAAAACGCGGTTTGTCAAAACCGCGTAACTATTAAAGTTGACGTAAGCCCTCTTCCAGGCCGGTCTTGCTGTCGGTCTTCTCGTCGCGCATCTTGATGACGCGGGCGGGGACACCGGCCACGACGGCGCCGGCGGGGACATCCTCGACGCACACGGCGCCGGCGGCAACGACAGCGCCCTTGCCTACGTGCACGCCCTCCAGGACCACGGCGTTGGCGCCGATCATGACATCGTCCTCGATGATGACGGGCGTGGCGCTGGCGGGCTCCACAACGCCTGCCAGCACGGTGCCGGCGCCGATGTGGCAGTTCTTGCCCACGGTGGCGCGGCCGCCCAGCACGGCGCCCATATCAATCATGGAGCCTTCGCCAATGACGGAGCCGATGTTGATGATGGCGCCCATCATGATGACGGCACGGTCGCCAATCTCGACGCGGTCGCGGATGATCGCGCCCGGCTCGATGCGGGCGTTGATGCCCTTAAGGTCGAGCATGGGCACGGCGGAGTTGCGGCAATCGTTCTCCACGTCGTAGTAATCGATGGAATCGGCGTTGGCGTCCAGGATGGCCTTAAGCTCATCCCAGTCGCCAAAGACGGTCTTGCCGCGACGACCGCCGTAGACATGTGCGTCGCCCCAGGCAACCTTCATGCCGGGCTTCTCGCGCACGTACAGCTTGACGGGCGTCTTTTTGGGCGCGGTGGCGATGTAGTTGATAATCTCCTGTGCATCCATCTCGGCTGCGTTGCTCATTTGCTATCTCTCCTTTGGGCGGGTTCGGTTGATACCTGGTTAGGCAAACATGACCTGGTCGAACGTATAGAAGCCGGGTTCGCGGGCGACGAGCTTCTGCGCGGCTGCCAGGGCGCCGTTGACAAAGATCTGACGGCTCGTGGCGCGGTGCGTGAGCGTGACCTCCTCGTCCTGGCCAAAGAAACCCACCTCGTGCACGCCGGCGACGGTGCCGCCGCGCAGCGAGTGCATACCGATCTCCTTGGAGTCGCGCGCGCCGCACATGCCCTCGCGACCGTAGACGGGGTGGTAGCCTGCTTCGGGCTCGGCCTCGACTACGGCGTCGAGCAGCAGCTTGGCGGTGCCGCTGGGGGCGTCGACCTTTTGGTTGTGGTGAGTCTCGACAATCTCGCAGTCAAAGCCGGGCAGCTCACGCGTGGCCTGGGCCACTAGATGACGCAGGGCTGCGATGCCGATGGAGTAATTGCCCGAGTGCATAACGCGGGTGTTCTGGCCCAGCTCACGCAGGCGGTCCATCTGCTCGGGGGTGTAGCCTGTGGTGCCCGAGACCAACGCCGCGCCCGTGCGCTCGACATAGGCGACGACGGCTTCGAAGGTCACGACGTTCGAGAAGTCGATGATAACGTCGGCCGCCGGGGCGCTCTCGAGCTCGGACAGATCAAAACCGATCTGGGCGACGATATCAAAAACGGGCTGCCCGCCGGCATCGACAATGCTTTCGGCGGTGGTGCGGATGAGCGAGCCCATGCGGCCCGTTCCCATAATGACGGTCTTAATCAAGCAGACCAGCTCCCTTCAGAGCATCGGTAAGTGCGGATCGCGTGTCGTCTGCCATGGGGCACAGCGGCATACGGTAGTTTGCCTCGATCATGCCCATCTGGGC
>CABTWP010000026.1 GCA_902488525.1 uncultured Collinsella sp. | reverse complement strand
ACCACCACAAAGGGGACAGGCACCTTTGTGGTGGTTTTCGACGCTAACGGTCGACCATCTCGCGCCATGAGATTAAACTTGAATTGTTCTCTGAACATATCCATTTCTGCCTATCCTCAACAGATCTTTGTCTCGAGGAGCGCATATGAAGCCGTCTCATTCCACCGGTCGCAACGTCATCGCCATTCTCGCCATACCCATCGTGATGCTCTTCCTTATCGTCATCACGCCCTTTTCTTTTGGTATCGCCTCGCCCTTCGATCTTTGCGGGATGATCGACGCCGGCTCGCGTGCCACCTCGCTCTCCTTTGTCTGCCGTGGCGTGTTCTACGAATATGCAATTCCCACCGGAAGTTGGCAGTCTAAGTTACCGTTGCTCGGCAAGGTCGACGGATGCTCCCCCTATTTCTGCCTTGAACCTCAGGCGCTAAACTATCTGATCGACGACCAGCCACTCGACTCCATCACCCTCGCCTACGACTACGCACCAAACACCGATGAGCGCCACATGAACCAAGTCCTCGACAAGCTGCTTGGACAGTGCGGGCTCACCGCGGAAGCCGGTCGAACCATCTATAGCAACCGGAAATTAAAGCGAACAGAACTCCGCCGTGTCGGAAAAATCAAAGGGCGAAACGGGGCCGCCTACTGGGATGCTTGGGCAACACGCGACAAGGGCGAATTCGGACACAGCACCTATATGGTCACTGTCTACACCAAAGACGGAATTAAGGACAATGTTGACGATTTCGCGTCATCCAAACTCGGCATCCCCAAAACAACCAAACCCGCCAGCCCGGATGAAATCCTGTAGGGACGCTCATTAGAATGTCGTTCAACGAGCACGGCAACATCGAACTCGCCCCCCACCACCACGAAAGGGACAGGCCCCTTTGTGGTGGTTTTCGACTCTGGCGCTCAACTGTCTCGATCTGTAACACCTAGCTGCCGTTTTGGACCTCAGATGTTACAGATCGAGACGAAATGTTCAGCAGTTTCCGTTTATCTAAATCTGTAACAACTACTCGGCAAATAAGGGTCTACCTGTTACAGAACAAGACAAACCGCGGACCACCACAAAGATGTCTGCCCCCTTTGTGGCGGTTTTCGACAAAAAGAAGCCGCCCCATTAACAGAGGCGGCATCAAGCAAGTCTATTTATTAGCGTCCCTCAAGACCCAACGAAAACGTCGCGGTAGCCCCGGCCACACCTTTCCCTCGGGCGACCCTCGCGAAGCGCGTGAGCACGAGGGAAAGGTGTGGCCGGGGCGTACAGCAGGGTTACTCGGCAGCGGCCTTGAACTTGTTGTAGTTGATCAAGCAGCCGGCCTTGACGATGGCACGCTCCTCTGCCGTCATATCGGCAATGTAGAGCTCAATCTGCTCAACCGCACCGTCGGCACGCACCACGTAGGCAGCAATGTTCTTCAGGTCGCCATCGAGCGCGGCACGGATACCCGGCACAAAGACGTAGTCGCCCACCTCAAAGTTGGGCTCCGCCTCCATCTGGAAGGGCACCATGCCCCAGTTCATCACGTTGGAGCGATAGCGCTTGGTGGCGTACTCGTGGACGATGTTGGCCAGGCCGCCAATCACGCGCTGGCAGCTCGCGGCCTGCTCGCGGGCGGAACCGTCGCCGGGCTTCTTGGCATAGAGCATAGAGCCGTACTCGGTCGCCTTGACATCGGCCGTGACACCCGCGCCGGTCAGCGCCTCAAACACGCTGGCAAGCTCGGCATCGAGTGCCACCAGGTCGCCCGCTGCCTCGCCGGCAACGCGGCGCTTTTCCACCGCGTCGACCTCCTTGGAGCGGCCCACGTAGGCAGGGTCGCGACGGCTGAGCGTAAACTCGGCCAGACCCAGCGGGTTGGAGCGGAAGGAGCTCGTCTCGCCCGAGGGAATGAGCTCGTCAGTCGTAGTGACCGGGTCCATGATCTTGGAGCACACCTTGAGCAGGATATCGTCGCCGAGAGGCTCCATCGCGGGCCACGGCTTGATGTTGGGGCCTTCGACCAGCTCGTCGGCCGGCTCAGCCTTGCCAAAGCCCCAGTACACGCGCTTCTTGTACGGCGCGTCGTCAAAGGTGTACTCGCAGGCCTCGTCCCAGGTCTCCTCGGGCAGGTCGGTCGCCGGCGTCAGGACGCCGCCGTTGGCAGCCGTCGCCGCAATGGAGCGGGCGTCCATCAGGGCCACCGCACTCAGCTGGCCATTGCCCGGCTTGGAACCCTCACGGTTGGGGAAGTTGCGCGTGGTGTGGCGGATGGACAGGCCGTTGTTAGCGGGCGTGTCGCCGGCACCGAAACACGGGCCGCAGAACGCCGTGCGCACGATCGCGCCAGCCTCCATAAGGTCGTAGATATAGCCGCGGCGTGTAAGCTCGAGTGCCACGGGCTGGCTCGTGGGATAGACCGACAGCGAGAACTCGCCGCAGCCGGTGTTGGCGCCCTTGAGCACACGGGCAGCCTGGACCACGGAGTCGTAATTGCCGCCCGAGCAGCCGGCGATAACGCCCTGCTGCACGTGCAGCTTGCCGTCGACGATCTTGTCGAGCAGGCTAAAGTGCGTCTTGCCCTCGCCGATCTTGGCGGCCTCGAGCTCCACCTCATGCAGGATGTCCTCGAGGTTCTCGTTGAGCTCGTCGATCTCAAAGCCGTTAGAAGGATGGAACGGCAACGCGATCATGGGCTTGATACTCGACAGATCGACTTCGACGCAGCCGTCGTAGTAGGCAACATCGGCGGGCTTGAGCTCGCGGTAGTCCTCGCCGCGACCGTGCATGGTCAAAAACGCGTGCGTGTCCTCGTCGGTGGCCCAGATGCTCGACAGGCAGGTGGTCTCGGTGGTCATGACGTCGACGCCGTTGCGGTAATCGGTCGTCATGTTCGCGATGCCCGGG
This sequence comes from uncultured Collinsella sp., assembly GCA_902488525.1. Taxonomy (GTDB): domain Bacteria; phylum Actinomycetota; class Coriobacteriia; order Coriobacteriales; family Coriobacteriaceae; genus Collinsella. The sequence continues at coordinate 25,846 of CABTWP010000026.1, read as the reverse complement.
CCCACGAACTCCATGACCTTATTCTTAACGTAACCCTTGGCAAAGACGGCACGGATGATGGCGAGCGCCACGTCGTGCGGGCCAACGCCGGGGCGCGGGGCGCCCGTGAGGTAGATGGCAACGACGCCGGGATAGGCAACGTCGTAGGTGTCGCGCAGCAGCTGCTTTGCCAGCTCGCCGCCGCCCTCGCCCACGGCCATGGTGCCCAGAGCGCCGTAGCGGGTGTGCGAGTCGGAACCCAGGATCATCTTGCCGCAGCCGGCGAAGTTCTCACGCATAAAGGAGTGGATGACGGCGATGTGCGGCGGAACGAAGATGCCGCCGTACTTCTTGGCCGCGGAAAGGCCAAAGACGTGGTCGTCCTCGTTGATGGTGCCGCCCACGGCGCACAGCGAGTTGTGGCAGTTGGTGAGCACGTAGGGCAGCGGGAACTGCTCCATGCCCGAGGCGCGCGCCGTCTGGATGATGCCGACAAAGGTGATGTCGTGGCTCGCCATGGCGTCGAAGCGAATCTTGAGCGCCTCGGGGTCGCCGGACGTGTTGTGTGCCTGAAGGATCGAATACGCGATGGTGCCGCGCTTGGCATCCTCGGACGTCTGCGTAATACCGCGCTCGGCAGCCTCGGCCTCAGGCACAACCTCGCTGCCGTTACGCAGGTAGATGCCGTCCTCGTACAGCTTGACCATACTGTCTCCCACTCTGCCCAAAAGATTTGGGCGCATAGCATACATTCGTTCAATATCGTGCCATAGAACGGTTGCGAGTGGGTTACGAATCTACACGTTCACTTTATCTCAGTAAAGTAAAGGACGAGCCCCTTGCATCACTCTTCTGACAAGGAGTGTCCCAAAGTGCCGGCACAAAAGGAACGTCCCCAAGTGCCAAGTGCCGCAAGAATGTCCCCTTTAACTAGTCATTTAAGAACGTCCCCAATGACCACCGCATCCGGAGCAAGGCAACGCCGCAGGTAGAGGACGGACAGCGAGCGACGTCCAGAGCGAACAAGTTGGCATGAAAAAGGCAAGGCATAGACCTTCTGGTCATGCCTTGCCTTTTGAATGACAAATTGTCGCTCTGGACGTCGCGCAGCGTCGAGCCGTTACGCCGTTCGGCAGAACGGCGTAACCTAGAGATCCCCGCCTGCGCCCAAAAGTTTGCGCATGACTTGCTCGGGGTTGACTGAGCCGTCGCGCGGGGCTAAGGCAGTGATCTTCTTCTGCATCTTGTATTCGTGCAGCTCGTCCTCGAGCTGGCGCACGCGGGCGCGGAGCTTTTCGTTCTCGCGCTCGCGCTCCTCGGCACGCTCCTTCATATCGAGAATGCGCACCACGCCGGCAAGGTTGATGCCCTCGTCGGTCAGCTGGTTGATGAGCTCCAGGCGCTCGATATCGGCACGCGAATACAGACGCGTGTTGCCGCCCGAGCGCTGGGGATTCACCAAGCCTTTGGACTCGTAGACGCGCAGAGTCTGCGGGTGCATGCCGGTCAGCTCGGCCGCCACGCTGATCATGTACAGCGGTTTGTTCCTATTGTCCTCGGCCATGCTACCTGACCCCTTTCCGTCTCGTTATCGTCCATCATAAGCCCGTGGGCGCGGGCGTGCGCCGCGACCGCCCTAGTACGTCGCCTTGTAACGGTTGACCTTCTCGCGATAATCGCGCGTGTCGGCCTCGCGCAGCCTGGTCATGGCATCGCGCTCATCGTCGGACAGGTTCGTGGGAACCTGCACCTTGATCTCGACGAGCAGCGCGCCCGTACGGCCACGGTGCTTAACGTCGGGCGCGCCCATCTCCTTAAAGCGGAACTTCTTGCCCGTCTGGGTACCCGCGGGCACCTTCAGACGAACCGTCGCACCGCCGGGCGTCGGCACGTCCACCGTGCAGCCGAGCGCCGCCTCGTAGACCGAGACCGGTACCTCCATGGTCACGTCGGCACCTTTGCGCTTAAACAGCGGGTGCTCCTCCACATGCGTGGTCACGACCAGGTCGCCGCGCTCGCCACCCGCAACGCCGTACTCGCCGCGACGTTTGTAGCGCAGCTTGCCGCCGTCGACCGCGCCCGCGGGGACCGAGACCGTAATGGTCTGCTGCTCGCCCGTCGAGGGAATGCGGTAAGTGACCTTGTGCGTCACGCCGCGAAACGCGTCCTCGGCCGAAACATCGACGGTCAGCGACAGGTCGCCGCCCTTGCGAGCACGGCTGCGACCCGCGCCGGCACCGGCAGCGCCCGCAGCCCCGGCAAAGCCCGAGCCCCAATCGCTGCCCCAGGCGCCGTTGCCGCTAAAGATGCTGTCGAAGATGTCGCCCCAGCCGCTGGCACCCGCGCCGGCACCGTAGCCGCCGCCATACGCGCCGCCCGCGCCCGGCATACCGCCGAACATGAGCATCTGGTCGTACTCTTTGCGCTTCTTCTCGTCCGAAAGCGTCTCGTAGGCCTCGCTGATCTCCTTGAACTTGGCCTCGTCGCCGCCGGCATCGGGGTGATATTTTTGCGCGAGCTTGCGAAACGCGCTCTTGATCTCTTTGTCGGAGGCGCTCTTGGATACGCCCAGGATGTCATAGAAGGTTTTGCCTGCAGCCATCGTAGCTCCTCTCCTGTTTCATCCGTCGCCCAGCGGGCGGCGGCTCATGCTTTCATATGGCACTAGGCCAGAAAGGGCCCCGGGTGTTGCCCCGGGGCCCTTCTCAATTACTCCTCGGTGCTCTCGGCCGTATCGGCCGCAGCATCCTCGGGCGCCGCTTCGGGCTCCGGTGCGGGGCGCTTCTCGCCACCGTAGGTCACCGTCACCATCGCGGAACGCAGGATGCGATCCGCCATGCGGTAGCCCTTCTGGTACACGTCGTTGACGGTCTCGTCGTACTGCGATGCGTCCTCGACGCGGCCCACGGCCTGGTGCTCGAGCGGATCGAACGCCTCGCCCTTGGGGTCGATGGGCTCAACGCCCTCGTGCGCAAACACATCGAGCAGCTTGGCATGTACCGCGTCAACGCCATCAACGAACTGCTTAAAGTCGTCGGAAAGCTCTTGACTGCGGGCATGGTCGATCGCGCGCTCGATATCGTCAATCACCGGCAACAGCGCGGTGACAAGCTTCTCGGTCGCGCGCTCGCGCTCGGCGATACGCTCGTTGGCGGTGCGGCGACGGAAGTTCTCCCAGTCGGCCTGCAGACGGGCGGTGCGCTCGGTGGCGTCCTTTGCCTTGTCCTCGGCGGCCTTCTGAGCCTCTGCCGCAGCATCGAGCTCGTTGCGCACGTCGGCAAGCTCTTTCTGAGCCTGCTCGAACTTGAGCTTAAAGTCGTTGTCGGCGGCTTCCTCACCGGCGCGGATAGCGGCTTCCACCATCTCGTCCTCGGTCATCGTCGCCTCCTTGTTGGAATCCTCTACTTGGTTCTCGGCAGCCTCGGCGGCCGGGGCCTCGTTGGCCTCGGTATCGTCTGCGGCCTCTACGGGAATCTTCACGTCCTTCTCCTCAGAGTCAACGGGGGCGGCACCAACTGCGGCCGCCTCCGTGCGAGCTTTACGGGCGGACATGATTACTTGTCCTCGTCGTCCACAACCTCGTAGTCGGCGTCGACGACGTCATCGTCGGCAGGCTGGGCGCCAGCGGCACCGTCGGTCTGCTGCTGAGCGTCGGCGTAGACAACCTGGGCCAGCTCGTAGGCCACGGACTGCAGGGACTCGCCGGCGGCCTTGATGGCCTCGACGTCAGAGCCCTCGAGTGCCTTCTTGGCGTCGGCGATAGCGGCCTCGGCCTTGGACTTCACGTCGGCGGAAACCTTGTCACCGAGCTCGTTGAGGGTCTGCTCGGTGGAGTAGCACAGGCTGTCGGTCTGGTTGCGAACCTCAACCTCTTCCTTCTGCTTCTTGTCCTCCTCGGCATGAGCCTCGGCGTCCTTGACCATGCGATCGACTTCGTCGTCGGACAGAGCGGTGGAGCCGGAAATGGTGATCTGCTGCTCCTTGCCGGTGCCCTTGTCCTTAGCGGAGACCTTGACGATGCCGTTGGCGTCGATGTCGAAGGTGACCTCGATCTGCGGCACGCCGCGGCGGGCAGCCGGGATACCGGTCAGCTGGAACTTACCGAGCGACTTGTTGTCGCGGGCAAGCTCGCGCTCGCCCTGGAGCACGTTGATCTCGACGCTGGTCTGGTTGTCGGCAGCGGTGGAGTAGACCTCGGTCTTGGAGGTCGGGATCGTGGTGTTGCGGTCGATCATCTTGGTCATGATGCCGCCCATGGTCTCGACGCCCAGCGACAGCGGGGTAACGTCGAGCAGCAGGATACCCTCGACGTCGCCGGTGAGCACGCCGCCCTGGACGGCAGCGCCGTCGGCAACGACCTCGTCGGGGTTCACGGACATGTTGGGCTGCTTGCCGGTCATGGTCTTGACGAGCTCCTGGACGGCGGGCATACGAGTGGAGCCGCCGACGAGGATGACCTCGGTCAGATCGGAGAGCTTAAGCTTGGCGTCGCGCAGGGCGTTGGTGACAGGCTGCTTGCAGCGCTCGAGCAGGTCGCGGGTGATCTTCTCGAACTCGGCGCGAGTCAGCGTGTAGTTGAGGTGCAGCGGGCCGGACTGGTTCATGGTAATGAACGGCAGGTTGATGGTGGTCTGCTGGGCGGCGGAGAGCTCCTTCTTGGCGTTCTCGGCGGCCTCCTTCAGACGCTGCAGGGCCATGGGGTCCTGACGCAGGTCGACACCGTTCCCCTGCTGGAACTTATCGGCCATCCAGTCGATGACGCGCTGATCCCAGTCGTCGCCGCCCAGGTGGTTGTCGCCCGAGGTGGACAGAACCTCAAACACGCCGTCGGCGAGGTCGAGGATGGAGACGTCGAAGGTGCCGCCGCCCAGGTCGAAGACCAGGATGCGCTGGTCGGTGCCCTGCTTGTCCAGGCCATAGGCAAGAGCAGCAGCGGTCGGCTCGTTGACGATACGCTTGACGTTGAGGCCGGCGATCTTACCGGCGTCCTTGGTGGCCTGACGCTGGGCGTCGTTGAAGTAGGCCGGGACGGTGATGACGGCGTCGGTGACGGTCTCGCCCAGATACTTCTCGGCGTCGGTCTTCATCTTGGCGAGCGTCATGGCGCTCACCTGCTCGGCGGTGTAATCCTTGCCCTCGATGTCGACGACGGCACGGCCACCCTGGCCCTCCTTGACCTCATACGGCACGGTCTTGATCTCGGAGGTGCACTCGGAATACTTGCGGCCCATGAAGCGCTTGATGGAGAACACGGTGTTCTTGGGGTTGGTGACAGCCTGGTTCTTAGCGGCCTTACCCACGACGCGGTCGCCGTCGGCACGGAAGCCCACGACGGACGGGGTAGTGCGGTCGCCCTCGGCGTTCACGATAATGGTCGGAGAACCGCCCTCGAGAACGGCCATAGCGGAGTTAGTAGTACCAAGGTCGATACCAAGAATCTTGCCCATTAGAAATTCCCTCTCTCTTGTGCGTTTGCACCGACTCGGCGGTCTGCCGAGCGGTGTTTCGGCTTGTCTTTCAGGATGTAGTGTATCCCCTTATGGGCCGGAATATACAAAATCTAAGTCAATTCATATAAGATTTCTTATTGCCGAGAGTTTAGGTTCTTAAATGCGCAGGTAGATGCGCTGATTGAGTTCTCGGCAAATCTATCGAGATCTATGTAGAGATGGCTGAGGTTTGCGTCCGGGGGGTGCCTGGGGCCGCCTTGCGGAAAGCTCGTCCCGTTTTGAGAGCTGATACCGGCTCGCATTTTCCGCTAGCGGGCCTAACCGGAAACTGCAACCCGTTTTTCGACAAAATAATGGGATGCGGTTTCCGCAAGCACGCTCAATCGCCCTATATTTCAAGTCACCTTTAGCTAACATTTGCGCAGCTCAACGGCCCCACCTGCGCATTTTTTAGTAAACCTTGGCATACTCGGCGAACGGTATGAAGATGCCGGTCAGAGGGTATTGCAAACGGTCGCTCCCGTGGTATGTTTTTGCCCGAATCAAACCGACGCGCATCGCCTGTAGCGTCGGTCAACAGAGAGGAAACTACCATGGCTCATCCCGTAATTGATGCCGACGAGTGCATCGCTTGTGGCGTTTGCGTCGACTCCTGCCCCGCTGGCGTTCTGGAGCTCCAGGACGTCGCTACCGTCGCTGACGAGGATTCCTGCGTCGCCTGTGGCGCTTGCCAGGACGCTTGCCCCGCTGGCGCGATCACCGAGATCGTCGAGGAGTAACAACTCCCCCACCTGCACACTCAAAAGTACACCGTGCACAAAAAAGGAGGCCTCCGCATCGCCGCGGAGGCCTCCTTTTGCATGTGTGGGCAGCTAATTTGGAGCGGGACCCTTGGCAGTTGCGGTGGAATAGTTCCTGTTTGGGGGTGCGGACAGAAAGTTGGACCGCGGGGCGGTCCGGACTGGAGGTTCGCATGTACAGCAGGGAGAAGGTCGAGCTCTTCCTCCTGGCGACGGAGGACGGCATGGGGCCCACCGCCGCCGCGAAGTTCGCGGGGGTCTCGGTGGGCGCGGCCAAGAAGTGGGCGACGGGGCACCTCCCGCACAGCTACACCGGGGCGCGCTGTAGAATCGTGGCGAGGAAACCGCCACGGAAGGAGGCCAGCTTGGGCCCCGACAAGTCGATCTACGCCCCGCCCGCGACCGGCCCGCTCGCCGGGCTCAACGAGGACCAGATAGAGAACCTGCTGCTCAGGGCGGTGTTGGCCGACCTAAAAGCGGAAGGGTGGGACCCGGCTTCGATCTCGAACAGGAGCAAGTGCGAGCTCGGCGAGAGATTGAGGCTGGCGACCGCCCTGCCCCTCCGCTCGATCACAGGTTTCTTGAGGATATCGAAGAGCTCCTATGAGTACTGGAGGCCCCGCGTCGCCGCGCCGCGCGACCGCGACGCCGACATACGCGACCGCGTGGTGCGCATCTTCCGCGAGGGCTCGGGGTGCTGGGGGTACCGCACCGTCTGGGCGCGCCTGCGCCGCGAGGGCGTCCGGGCCAGCGAGAAGCGCGTGGCCCGCGTGATGCGCGAGGAGGGCCTCGAGGTCGTCTACAACAAGAGGCGCGCCCGGGGCTACAGCTCCTACGCCGGCGAGGTCTCCAAGGCGCCGGAGAACCTCGTGAACAGGGACTTCCACGCCGACGAGCCCAACCGGCTGTGGCTCACCGACATCACCGAGTTCAGGCTCCCGGGCGGCGAGAAGGTCTACCTGAGCCCGGTCGTCGACTGCTTCGACGGGATGCCCGTCGCCTGGTCGATCGGGCTGCACCCCGACAAGCGCCTCGCGAACTCGAGCCTGCTCAAGGCCTGCGCGGCGAGGCCGGCGGGCGGGCGCACGACGATCCACTCGGACCGGGGTGGCCACTACCGCTGGCCGGAGTGGATTGGGATCTGCGAGGAGAACGGCCTGGTCAGGAGCATGTCCGCGAAGGGCTGCAGCCCGGACAACTCGGCCTGCGAGGGCTTCTTCGGGCGCCTCAAGAACGAGTTCTTCCGCTACAGGGACTGGGAGGGCGTGACGGCCGAGGAGTTCATGGGGAGGCTCGAGGCCTACCTCGTGTACTATCGGGATGGGCGCATCAAGAAGTCCCTCGAGTGGCTGAGCCCGATGGAGTACCGCAGGAAGCTTGGATACGCCTAGGCGCGGTCCAAGAAATCGTCCGCACCCCCTTTTATGGCTTAGATGCCGATTTTAGGAACTATTTCACCGCAACTTATAGATGCAGCGTCGGCTACGAGAGATCATCCTCGTAGGGCATTAAATCGGCAAGGTAGCCCTTCTCCTTGAGTATGGCCTCGATCTCGTCGAGAGTTTGCTCGTCTTCTGCCGCAATGCGATGGAAGTGATAGCCGCTCGTCACCGTTAGTAGCGGAAAGCTCTTGCCGCTCTCGATATCGTGCAGGTAGCGCTCAACATCGCGACGATTGCGGATGTCCAGGTCGGCCGTGATCTTGCCGTACACGCGGTGATTGACGATCACGTTGAGCACGGCGCCACCGGCGTCGACGATGCTCGTGAGCTCATCGCCCGCCTGCTCCACGCCGTGGCGCACCTTGACCAGACGCGTGGGCACAGCTGGGCTGCTCGCCGCCTCCTGTAGTACATAGCCGCGATTGGTGGCGACGATATCGTGCCCGTCGGCGCGCAGCAGGGCGATGTCTTGCACCACGACCTGGCGGCTCACACCCACCTCGCGGGCAAGTGCGCTGCCCGAAACGGGTTCCTTGGCTTCCTCGAGCACGCCCATAATGGCACGGCGACGCTCGCGGGCGTCCATTATTTACCGTCCAACAGACGCAGGTGCTTAAGCGAGAGGTCGAGGATCGGCGCGGAGTGCGTCAGGGCGCCCGAGCTAATGTAGTCGACACCCAGATCAGCCAGGGCGCGGATATTGTTGGCGTCCACGTTGCCCGAGCACTCGGTCTTGGCGCGACCGGCGATAAGCTCAATCGCAGCAGCCATGTCGTCGTGGGTCATGTTGTCGAACATGATGATGTCGGCGCCGGCCTCCACGGCCTCGCGCACCATGTCCAGGTTCTCGCACTCGATCTCGACCGTCGTGGTAAACGATGCATGGGCGCGCGCCATCTCGATCGCACGCGTCACGCCGCCGGCGGCATCGATGTGGTTGTCCTTGAGCATAACGGCCGTCGACAGGTTGTAACGGTGATTGCTGCCGCCGCCAATCTCGACCGCGGCCTTCTCGAAGACGCGCATGCCCGGCGTGGTCTTGCGCGTGTCGACAAGCACGGTCTTGGTGCCCTCGAGCGCAGCCGCCATCCGATGCGTGTAAGTAGCGATGCCGCTCATGCGCTGCAGGTAGTTGAGCGCCACACGCTCGCCCGAAAGCAGCACGCGCGCGTCTCCGCGCACCTGGCCCACGTGATCGCCAGCGTGCACCTCGTCGCCGTCCGCGACATCAAACAACACGGAGCTCTGCGGATCCAGCAGCTCAAAGGTGCGGGCGAACACATCCAAGCCCGCGATGATGCCATCGGCCTTGGCGATAAGCTCCACCGTGGCGGGACGCGCCGTGGGACACACGCTCGCTGTGCTCACGTCCTCAAAGGTAATGTCCTCGCGCAGAGCCTGCAAAATCAGATCATCGACGACGAGCTTCATGGTAATGGGATTCATGTTCTACTCCTCCACGGCCTGCATGCCGGCAGCACGGGCCAAATCATCGATTGCAAGGATATCGGAACTCAGGGCGCGATGGCGTCCATCGAGCGCGGGCTCACCGGCCTGCTCCACGGCCAGCGACTCGCCGGTACGCATATACCACGCGGCGCGACGACCCCAGACCAGCGCCTCGAGCAGGCTGTTAGAAGCTAGGCGGTTCTTGCCGTGCACGCCATTGCAGGCCGTCTCGCCGGCGGCGTAGAGCTCGGGCATCGAGGTGCGACCGTCCTTGTCGACCCACACGCCGCCCATAAAGTAGTGCTGCGTGGGCGTAACGGGAATGGGCTCGTCCAAGATATCGCGACCGTCCTCCAGGCAGCGCGCGCGGATGTTGGTAAAGTGCCCGGTCACCACATCGCGCTCGACGGGGGCAAAGCTCAGCCACTCGTGCTCGGTGCCGTCCTGCTTCATCTGCTCGCGGATGGCGGCGGCGACAACGTCGCGCGGCTGCAACTCGTCGGTAAAGCGCTCACCGGCGGCATTGAGCAAAATCGCGCCCTCGCCGCGGCAGCTCTCGCTGATCAGGAAGGTGCGGCCCGGCTGCGGCGAAAACAGTCCCGTGGGGTGAATCTGCACGTAGTCCAGATGCTCCATCTTAATGCCATGCTCCTGCGCGATGTAGCAGGCGTCACCGGTGAGCTGCGGGTAGTTGGTCGAGTGGTCGTACACGCCACCGATACCGCCCGTTGCCCACAGCGTGTGGCGGGCATGGATCTTAAACGGCTCGCCGGCATGCGCGCCCTCGGCGGCATTTACCAGCTCGTCGGCGGGACGAACCGAGTTGTTCTCGTCCACGGGAACGGCGACGATACCGGTGCACACCGTGGCGCCGTCACGCTCGCCCGTCAGGATGTCGGTCATGGCCACGTGCTCCAAAATCTGCACGTTGTCCAGCTTGCGGACAGCCTGAAGCAGCTTGGTCGTAATCTCCTTGCCGGTGATATCGGCATGGAAGGCAATGCGCGGACGGCTGTGTGCGCCCTCGCGGGTAAAGTCGAGGCCGCCGTCGGCCTTGCGCTCAAAGTCCACGCCCATCGCCAGCAGGTCGTTGATGACCGAGCGGCTCGAGCGAATCATGATGTCGACGCTCTCGCGGCGGTTCTCGTAGTGGCCGGCGTGCATGGTGTCCTCAAAGAAGGCATCGTAGTCCGAGCCTTCGGGCAGCACGCAAATGCCGCCCTGCGCGAGCATCGAATCGCACTCATCGACCGCGCCCTTGGAGAGCATGATCACGCGCGTGCTCGTCGGCAGATTGAGGGCCGCGTACAGACCCGCCACGCCGCAGCCGGCAATGACGACGTCGCACTCCATATCGGGGTATTGCTTGGTTTCCACAGGAATCCTCTCCCTTGTAATGTGGCATAAGGGACTGCCCCTCATGTCACATCGTTCTAACGCGCCGCGTACTCGAGCATGCGGTCGAGCGTGAGTTTAGCCTGGTCGGCAGCCTCGTCCGACACGCCGATCTGCACCTCGCCCTCGCCCGTCTCCAGGCAGCGCACGAGCTTCTCGAGCGTGATGAGATCCATGTTGACGCAGGTGGGCTGCACCGCGGGGAAGTAGAACTTCTTGCCGGTGCCCTGGCAGCGGCGCTCGAGCTCGTAGAGCACGCCGCGGACCGTCACGATGATGAATTCGCTCGCGCCGGACTCCTCGGCATACTTGATGATGCCGGCGGTGGAGCCGATGTAGTCGGCCTCGGCCAGCACATCGGCTTTGCACTCGGGATGCGCCAGTACGAGCGCGTCGGGGTGGGCCTCCGTCGCGTCGACGATCTGCTCGACGGTGATGATGTGGTGGCGCGGGCAGTAGCCCTTGTTGAGAATGACGTGCTTTTGCGGCACCTGCTCGGCTACGAAGCGGCCCAGGTTTTGGTCGGGAATGAACAGGATATGCTGCTGCGGCAGCTCGGACACGATCTTGACGGCGTTGGAGCTGGTGACGCACACGTCGCTCCAGCTCTTGATCTCGACCGTGGAGTTGACGTAGCACACCACGGCCAGGTCGTCGCCGTACTCGGCGCGCGCCGCGTCGACCGTCTCGCGCTTGACCATGTGAGCCATGGGGCAGTCCGCGCCCGACTCGGGCAGCAGCACGGTCTTAGTGGGATTGAGCAGCTTGGCGCTCTCGCCCATAAACTCCACGCCGCACAGCACGATGGTCCGCTGTGGCAGGCTCTTGGCGAGCTTGGCCAGGTAGAAGCTATCGCCGACGTAATCAGCCACAGCCTGCACCTCGGGCGCCACGTAATAGTGCGCTAGGATCACCGCGTCACGTTGGGTTTTTAGTTGCTGAATGGCCTCGACGAGCTCTGCGGGCACCAGTGCCGCGCGCTCCGTTGCCGTCGTTGCCGATGCTAGGCCGGCCGCGATATCGCGTGCAAGCTCCGACGCATCCATGTTCGCGCTCTGTGCCATCAAGGCCCCTCTCTTTTGGCGAATCTTGGGGCTTTAGTATGACACCTAGGTTTACAGCTGACAAGACAGCTGTAAACCTAGGTGTAAAGTTGAAATAAAGATTCAATCATGTGGCAGGTCCATTTTCGAACTGGCAAGCTGAGGATAGCCGAGCTCTCGATGGCGCAGGAGGCATCTTTCGCCACCGCAATACCGCTTGGCGCGAGTTGCACGCCGTGGGGCGCAAACGGTCCGCACCCCCGCAAGCGGCGCGTACCCGATGTGGCAAAATCGAACTACTTAAGGGGGCCGAATGCTCAAGATTATTGCCTGCGACGATGATGTCGCTTTTCTAGATAGACTGCACCGGATGATCGACCGTTGGTCGACCGAGACGGGCACGGCGGTCGATGTTGCGCTCGTCACGCGCGGCGAGGACCTGCTGGCCCGCCATGCCGCATCGCGCGCCGACATCATTCTGCTCGACATGATCATGCCGCTCGTCAACGGCATGGACACCGCGCGCGAATTGCGCCAGGCCGATACCGCCGTGCGCCTGGTGTTCCTCACCTCGTCGCCCGAGTTCGCACTGGAGTCCTACGAGGTCCGTGCTTTCGACTATCTGCTCAAGCCCGTGACTTACGAACGCCTGGCGCAGTTACTTAACGAGCTTTCGAGCATGCGCCCGGCGGCAACCGACGAGCTCGTGATCAAAACTTCCTTTGGCTACCACGCCCTGCGCCTGTCCGACATCGAATATGCCGAGGCGCGCAACAAGCACGTGGTCTTCCACCTGCGCGACGGACGCGATATCGAGGCACTCGAGTCGTTCCGCAGCGTCGAGGACCGCTTGGAGCAAAACGCGGTCTTCTTTAAATGCCACCGCAGCTACCAGGTCAACCTGCGCAATATCGATCACTTTGACCGCACGGACATCGTCATGCGCTCGGGCGCGTGCATCCCGCTTTCGCGCAGCTGCAAGCAGGGATTCCAAGACGCCTACTTTGCGGCGCGCTTTGAGGGTGGGAGACACTGATGGTCTCCTCGGTCGAAATGGTCCTTTGGGCAATCCACCACGCCACGACGCTGCTCTTTGGCGTCTTTGCCTCGGCGGCACTGTGCGGTGTCGAGATCAACCGGCGTCATGCGCTTGAACTGGTGTTGGTCGGTGCCGTAACCGGATGCGCATTTGGCCTCGCCAATGCCGTCGGCGGCGAGCTTTTTGCCCGCCAGGTATATCCGCTCGTCGTGCATCTGCCGCTCGTCATCTATTTGTGCGCGCGCTACCGCCTGAGCCCGCTGCTTGCCGTGCTCGGCATTACGAGTGCCTATCTGAGCTGCCAGTTCAGCAATTGGATGGGCATCGCCGCATTTGCCGCAACCGATTCTCAGATCGCGTACTATCTGGCGCGCATCGCGACCACACTCGCCGTCTTTGCCGTCCTGCTGCATTGGGCCGGCGACATCGGTCCGCGCTTGGCGATTAAAAGCACCACCGAGCTGGGCATCCTTTTAATCCTGCCGCTCGTCTATTACGTCTTTGACTATGCCACCAACGTCTACACCACGCTGTTCCACTCGGGCTCGGTGGTGACGGTTGAGTTTTTGGCCTTTGCACTCTGCGCGTTCTACCTTATGTTCCTCGCCGTCTACCTGCGTGAATACGAAGAAAAGGAAACCGCCGAGCGAGAGCGCTGGATGCTCGAAACCCGCGACAGCGCCGCCATCAAAGAGCTCGAGGCTTGGCGTCAATCTGGGCGCGAGCTGTCGATTCTGCGCCACGATATGCGTCACTTCCTACGCGGCCTGGCCGCTTTAATTGAGGAGGGCCACACCGACGAGGCGCTCGATCGCATCGACGAACTCTGCGAAGCCGGCGACCGCACCGCCGTACGCCGCTTCTGCGCCAACGAGACCGTAAACATCGCGCTTTCGTCATTTAACTCGGATATCAATAGAAACGGCATTACCGCCAACCTGCGCGCCGCCGTACCCGAAACCATCCACGTAGGTGACGCCGACCTGTTTAGCGTGCTCTCAAATGCCTTGGAAAACGCTATCACCGCCGCAAGCGCCGCACCCCAAGGAAAGCGATTCGTCGACTTTGACCTGCGATTAGAGGACGCCCAGCTGCTGCTGTTAGTTTCCAACACGTTTGACCGCGCGCCGCGCATGGTCGACGGCATGCCCGTAGCCGGGCACACCGGACACGGCTTTGGAACCAAGAGCATTAAGCTTGCCGTCGAACGCATGAATGGTAACTGCCAGTTCCGCATTAACGGCGATCGGTTTGAGCTGCGCGCTGTGATGTAGAAGTGCGGCGCCGATCTCGAGGCGCGCCTTGCCCGCCAGGCAATCGCTCGCCGGCACCAATCCGCTACAGCGGAGCGGCCGCCGGAGTCAGCTGCTTGATATAGGCCCACATGCGCTGCTTAGCGGCCTTGTCGGTGAGTGCCGCCTCAAAGCCGTCGAGCGCGAGCACGCGGCGGCCCTGCACATGGGCGACCAGGCCGGGCTTGAGCATGGCGGTGTCGAAGTCATCGATCGCCACGAGCATATCGGCATAGGTCTCGCGCATGGTATCGGCCGCGCGATCGTCCAGCAGCAGGACCGCCTCGGGGTCCAAGGCCTCGAGCGCCTCGCGGAACAGCTCACACGGCAGAGTCTCGCCCACCGCGGCCGCTCCGTCACCCACGCCGGCGACGCTTGCCAGCACGCAAAAATCCTCGGGCGCGTAGCCGATGGCCCCAAGCGCCTTGCGCAACGCCGCGCCATCCGGGCCGGCGGCAAGCTCGCCACCCGAACGCTCGGCCTCGTCCAAATCGCCTTTGACCAGCACGATCGGCGAGCACGCGTTGCCCGCGATACGCACGCCACGGACCGCAAGCGATGTGAGCTCCTGCTCGGCCGCCTGGGCGATGGCTTCTTTTTTCTGGCTTTGTGACGTGGACATGCGCTCTCCAATCGTTTGCGTGCCCACCATTATATAAAAGAGCTGCCCGCGAGTGGTTGCTTTGCGGGCGGCTGGGTATAAGCACGGTCGTACTGAGTTTTACGCGGCCGAGCCGCGTCGCATTATGGAGGTCACCATGGCTGACATTAATCAGATTACCCCCGAGAACTTCGATTCCATCGTTAACGACAGCCTGCCCGTGCTGGTCGATTTTTGGGCACCGTGGTGCGGGCCCTGTCGATCCCTCTCGCCCATCGTTGACGAGGTTACCGATGAGCTGGCGGGCAAGCTCGCCGTTGCCAAGTGCAACGTCGACGACAACCAGGACCTGGCCATGAAGTATGGCGTCATGAGCATCCCCACGCTGATTGTGTTTAAGAACGGCGAGGAGATTGACCGCTCGGTTGGCGCTCTGCCCAAGGCGAGGCTGCAGGCGCTGCTGGAAAAGCATCTGTAATACGCTTGTTACATGTTGCCGTCTGCCTGCCGTCCATGAGCGCTTTTACGCCGCTCGCCGGACTTCTGAATGCACCGAGTGCAACCACGGATAGTATGGTAGTCACAAACAGCCCCCAGTGAACGGGTGCGGGTCGCACAGACTCGCACCCGTTTTCTTATGCAGCTGCGCACAGAGCGGGCGTAGTAAAATCTGAACCACTGAACTGCCCCATACAAAAGGAGATTTTCCATGCATGACGTCGGAATGAACATGAGCCAGCTTGCCATGAGCGTCAAGCAGGTCGACGACACCATCGAGCTCGCTCACGAGTGGAGCCATCAGCTGCTGCATGCGACCGAGAATTTTGACATGGAGCGCATCGGCGCCAAGCTCGAGGCCGCCATGGCCGCGCTCCACGAGGCCCACGACGCACTCGAGGGCTACGAGGAAGCCATCGAGGCCGACCACAACTCCGTCGGCTCCGTGAAGCTGGTGTAAGGTGGCCGAACACGAGCACTGCTGCGGGTACGAGCACGAGCATCCGCACGGGGCGGACGGTGACGCGGGCTGCCACTGTAGTGGCTCCGGCTCCGAGCTGGTCCGTTTTTCGGTTACCGCACCCGACGACCTGCTGCGCCGTTTTGACGAGCAGATCGCGCGCCGCGGCGACGTGGCCAACCGCTCCGAGGCCGTGCGCGATTTGATTCGCGCCTCGATCGCCAAAGAGCAGATGCGCACGCCCGATGAGCACGTTATCGGGTCGCTCACCATGATCTACGACCATCACACCGGCGATCTGACGCGCCGCCTGGACGAAGTGCAGCACGACTACACCGACGAGATCGTATCGACCATGCACGTGCATCTGGATCACCACAACTGTTTGGAGATTCTGGCGCTCAAGGGTCGCGGCGAGCGCGTCTACGAACTAGCCGACCGCCTGCTGGGCCTGCGCGGCGTTAAGCACGGCGAGCTCACCTGCGCCGCCACCAAGCAGAGCCTGGGGCTGTAGCGGGATTTCCCGCAGCGCACCTGCCAAAAAGGGACAGGTTTGTTTTGGCAGGTTTAGAAGTTTTACCTACCAAAATAAACCTGTCCCTTTTTGGTCGGTTTTGATGAGGGGTGTCGCATGCGGCATGTGCATATTCATGTGACGGGCATTGTGCAGGGCGTTGGCATGCGACCGTTTGTGTATCGCGAGGCCATGGCACATGGCATTTGTGGATGGGTGCTCAATGCGGGCGACGGCGTGCATATCGAGGCGCACGCTTTGGCCGATGCGTTCGATGCTTTAGTTGCCGCGCTTTCTGAGCATGCGCCTGCGGCAGCTCGCGTTGAGCGAGTCGATATTGCGGATTTGGAGCCTGGCGGCTGGAGCGCTGCCGATGAGCAGGGCTTTCACATTGTGGCGTCGCAGGACCAGACCGCGCACACGACGCTCGTCTCGCCCGATATCGCCACCTGTGACGATTGCCTGCGCGAGTTGTTCGATCCCGCCGACCGACGCTATCACTACCCCTTTATCAACTGCACTAACTGCGGCCCACGCTTTACCATCATCCGATCGCTGCCTTATGACCGAGCGGCCACGTCGATGGATTGTTTTCCCATGTGTCCCAAGTGCGCTGCGGAGTATGTCGACCCACTCGACCGGCGTTTTCACGCGCAGCCCGATGCCTGCTTTGATTGCGGGCCGCATATTACGTGGCGCGAGGCTGTAAACGGCAATGCGTGCGGGAATTCGTCCGCGACACCGGCCGTCGGCACCACACGCGAGGCCAGCGACGCTATCATCGAGCGCTGCGTTGAGCTGCTGGCCAGCGGTGGCATCGTCGCCATCAAGGGCCTGGGCGGATTCCATCTAGCCTGTGACGCTGCCAACGAGCAGGCGGTGGCCGAGTTGCGCCGTCGCAAACGCCGCAGCAACAAACCACTTGCCGTCATGGTACGTAGTCTTGCTGATACCGAGCGCCTGTGTCATATCGATGATGCTGAACGCGATCTGCTCGCTGGCAGTATCCGCCCCATCGTGCTGCTGCGCCGGCGCACTGTTAGCGAGGACAACGACGGTTCCCCCGACATCCTCGCCCTCGCGCCATCTGTCGCGCACGACCTGCCCGAGCTCGGCGTCATGCTCCCCTATACGCCGCTTCAACATCTGTTGCTTGCCGCGGCAGAAGTCTGCGGTATGCACGCGCTCGTCATGACCAGCGGAAACCTGAGCGAAGAACCCATCGAGACCGACGACGACCTTGCCTGGGAACACCTCGTTGCCGCCGGCATCGCCGACGCGTTGCTCGGTAACGACCGCGCGATTCTCTCGCGCTATGACGATTCCGTGGTGCGCGTGGTCGACGGCGCCGTTATGCCCGTGCGCCGCGCTCGGGGATATGCACCCCAGCCGCTGCCGTTGCCGGCGCTCGACGGCGCTCCGTCCTGCGTGCTCGCCTGCGGGCCACAACAAAAGGCCACGATTGCGCTCACACGTGAAGGGACGAACGGCGAGGCGCCCTGTTTTGTGTCGCAGCATATCGGCGATGTTGAAAACGGCGGGACCTTCGATGCCTGGAACGCCGCGCGCACGCGCTTGGAAGATCTCTTTGATTTGGCGCCCGCCGCCTTGGCCTGCGATGTACACCCCAGCTATCTATCGGGCCAGTGGGCGCGCGAGCAGGCGCGAAAATGCAATCTGCCGCTCGTCGAGGTGCAGCACCATCATGCGCATATCGCGAGCGTAATGGCCGAGGCCATCGCCGCGGGCCAGCTTACAACCGACGCGCGCGTCCTTGGCATCGCCTTTGACGGCACCGGCGCCGGCACCGATGGGACCATTTGGGGCGGCGAGTTTCTTGTTGCCAGCCTTGGCGGCTTTGAACGCGCCGCGCATTTGCGCACCTGGGCGCTCCCCGGCGGGGCGGCCTCCGTGCGCGACGCCCGCCGCAACGCCTTTGCCCTGCTCAGTGAGCTCGGTCTGCTCGAGCACCCAGGTGCCGCTCGGCTTTTGGACAGCCTCGACGAGCAAACGCGCAGCGTGACAGCCACCATGATCGAGCGCGGCATCAACAGCCCGCGTACCAGCAGCATGGGGCGTCTCTTTGATGCCGCGGCAGCAATTCTGGGCATCTGCGACAAGGCAACCTACGAGGGCGAACCCGCCATCGAGCTTGAGGCTGCCGCCTGGCGCGCGCTCGGCAGTAAGACCGTTCGCCTCGACGGCAATCATACAGGCGTATTCACGCCTGCCGACGACTCCCCCATCTTGGACCCTCAACCGCTCATCGAAACTCTTCTGAATGGAATCGAGGCAGGCGTGCCGGCCGACAGGCTCGCCCTCGGGTTCCACATCGCCATTACGCACGCCACGACCCACATCGCGTACGAGATTTGTGATCGCGAGGGTCTCGATACTGTCGCGCTCTCGGGCGGTGTGTTCATGAACCGGCTTTTGCTTAAGCTCCTTACCCATGAACTCAAAGACGCCGGTCTTGCCGTCTTGGTCCCCCACACTGTGCCCGTCAACGACGGCTGCATCGCCTACGGTCAGGCCGCCATCGCTCGCGCTCGCCTCACACAGACGGCGTCTCGATAGGCTGTTTTGCCAGCCCGCGCGCCGCCGTCTCACAGGTGTAACGCGTTTGCTCGTGACTCCCGCGAGCGCTACCATCAACTGATGGGTAATTAGGCGCCTATCCAGCGCAAAACGTATAAAAGGGGAACATTATGTGCCTTGCCGTTCCCGGTAAAGTGGTTAAACGCGACGACGACCTTAAGGCGACCGTCGACATGATGGGCATCGAGCGCCCCGTTTCGCTGCGCCTCGTGCCGACGGCACAGGTAGGCGACTATATTCTCGTGCACGCCGGCTTTGGCATTCAGATTGTCGACGAGCAGGAAGCACAGGAAACGCTCGAGCTTGTTAATGCCATGTCCGAGCTGGTCGAAGAAGACCAGCTCGCCACCAACCCGGCCGAGGCATACTAGTGGCGGCGGCGCAGCCGGTTCGCTCCGGTATCGACTTTTCGGCATTTCGCGACCCCAAGCTGGCTCGCGAGCTCATCGATCGCATTCATGAGCTTGTCGGCAACCGCAGCATCAACCTTATGGAAGTCTGCGGTACGCACACCGTGAGCATTGGCCGCTATGGCTTTCGCTCCATTATGCCGACGGGACTCAAACTGCTAAGCGGCCCGGGGTGCCCCGTTTGCGTCACCGCCAACCGCGACATCGATCACGCAATCGCGCTTTCCAACATGGACGGCGCCATCATCACCACCTTTGGCGACATGATGCGCGTGCCTGGATCGTCCACCTCGCTTGCCGCGCAAAAGGCGGCGGGGCGCGACATCCGCATCGTCTACTCTCCACTCGACGCACTCGACATTGCCGAGCAAAATCCCGAACGCCCGGTCATCTTTATGGGCGTCGGCTTTGAGACCACGACGCCCACCATTGCCGCCGCTATCCTGGAGGCCGACGCGTGCGGGCTCCAGAACTTCTCGGTCTATTGTGCTCACAAGACCACGCCGCCGGCCCTGCGCGCGATCTCCAACGACCCCGAGACGACCATCGACGGCTTTATCCTGCCTGGTCACGTCGCTACCATCACGGGCCTGGCACCCTTTGGATTTTTGGTCGATGAGTTCGATACCCCGGGCGTGGTCACGGGATTTGAGCCGGTCGATATTCTGCAGGGCATCTGCATACTGGTCCAGATGATTGTCGAGAACAGGCCGGCGATCGACAACGCCTACCGCCGTGGCGTCAATGCAGACGGCAATCCCGTAGCGCGCCAGCTGGTCGAGCAGGTATTTGAGCCGTGCGACACCACGTGGCGCGGGCTGGGACCGATTGCCAACTCGGGTCTTTCCATCCGACCCGAATTCGCGCGCTTTGATGCCGGCGCCCGCTTTGACGTGCCCATTGAACCGACGGTTGAGCCACGCGGGTGCCGCTGCGGCGACGTGCTGCGCGGTGCCATCACGCCGAGCGACTGCCCGTTGTTCGGCCACGCATGTACGCCCGAACACCCCGTCGGCCCCTGCATGGTGAGCTCCGAGGGCAGCTGCGCGGCGTACTACCGCTACCGCGACTGCTAGGTTCCGCCGTTCCAACGAACGGCGGACCGGTCGACGCTACGCCTCACCCATATAATTCCACCCACGATTGGAGTTTTCGATATGTCCCGTACTGCCACCGATAGCACTGTCCTGCTGGGCCACGGCTCCGGCGGTCAGATGATGAAGCGCATTATCGATGAGGTCTTTTTGGATGCCTTTGGATCGCCCGAGCTGCTTGCGGGCAACGATGCCGGTGTCGCCGCGCTGCCCGCAAGCGGGCGAATCGCCATGTCGACCGACAGCTTTGTGGTAACGCCGCAGTTCTTCCCCGGCGGCAATATCGGCCGTCTCGCCGTATGCGGAACCGTCAACGACGTCGCGACCTCGGGCGCTAACGTGCGCTACCTCTCATGCGGTTTTATCCTCGAAGAGGGCTATCCCATGGACAAGCTGCGCCAGATTGTGCAGACCATGGCCGAAACGGCACATGAGGTAGGCGTGAAGATTATCACCGGCGACACCAAGGTGGTCGAGCGCGGCGGTGCCGACGGCGTCTACATCAATACCGCCGGCGTGGGCGAAGTGCCCGCGGGCGTAGTGCTCAGCGGTGCAAACTGTCGGCCCGGCGACGCCATCCTGGTATCGGGTACGCTAGGCGACCACGGCATCGCTATCATGAGCCAGCGCGAGGGCTTGGCGTTTTCGAGCAACATCGAAAGCGACGCTGCGCCGCTCAATCATCTGATTGCCGACGTGCTCGCCGCCGCCCCCGACACCCGCTGCTTCCGCGACCCCACGCGCGGCGGCCTGGCATCCACGCTCAACGAGTTTGCCCAGGCCAGCAGCGTTGCCATGGAGATCGACGAGAGTGCCGTGCCCGTGCGCCCCGACGTGCAAGCGGCATGCGAGATGCTCGGCTACGACGTTCTGCAGGTGGCAAACGAGGGCAAGATGGTCGCCGTGGTGCCGGCCGAGCAGGCCGATGCCGCGCTGGCGGCCATGCGCGCCGCCCGCTACGGCGAGAACGCCGCCATCATCGGTCGCGTGCTGCCGCTTGCCGAGGGCGCTCGACCCGCCGTGCGCGTACGCACCGGCTGGGGATCGACCCGCATCCTCGACATGCTCGTGGGAGAGCAGCTGCCGAGAATTTGCTAGCGACAAAGGCTCAGGGCTATTAAAGATATTCAGATTCCAAACATGCCCGGCACGCATGCCCAGTATCATGGGGTGCGTTTTGAAACCCAATGACGGGAGCTTTCATGGCAGCAGCTTTTTCCCATGTGATCTTTGACCTGGACGGCACCATCCTCAACACGCTCGAGGACCTGGCGGCCGCCGGCAACCATACCTGCGAGATGCATGGCTGGCCCACGTTTGCCGTAGACGAGTACCGCTACAAGGTGGGAAACGGCATGCTCAAGCTGGTCGAACGCTTTATGCCTGCCGAGTATGCGGGCGACGGTCGCATGTTTGAGCAGACGCTTGCCGAGTTTAGGGCTTATTACGGCGAGCACAAGGAGGACCACACCGCCCCCTATGCCGGTACGATCGAGATGCTCGACCGCCTGCGCGCCGCGGGCGTGCAGCTTGCCGTGCTCACCAACAAGGACCACGTCTCGGCGGCTCCGCTTATCGAGAAGTATTTTGGTTCCGAACGCTTTGCGCTGGTGCAGGGCCGCGTCGATGCGTTTCCCCCCAAGCCCGAGGCGCCTGTTACGCTGCATGTGATGGAAGAGCTAGGCGCCGACCCGGCGACCACGCTCTACGTAGGCGATTCCAATGTCGATATCCTGACCGGCCACAACGCCGGCCTTAAGAGTGCGGGTGTCAGCTGGGGTTTCCGCGGCCGCGCAGAGCTGGAAGCCACCGGCGCCGACTACGTGGTGGACACCCAGGCAGAGCTCGCGGCGCTGATTCTGGGAGAGTAACGAGCGACACTGCTTAACGCAGCTGCGACAATTCTTCCGCGCGGAAAGCGCATCCCGTTTTGGAGCTCCGGAATGGGATGCGCTTTCCGTTTGAGATTCATCAGGGAAACCGCATCCCGTTTCAGAGCAATATTCCGGGTCGCACTTTCCGCAACCCACCCCATCCGGAAAATGCGACCCGGAATTTGACCAAAAACCGGGTCGCATCTTCCCAAGCACTCGATGCAACGCTGGCACAAGGAGTGTCCCCAACTACCGGCAGAAAAGGAACGTCCCCAAGTACCGCCCCAATGACCACCATAGCAACGCCGCAGGTACAAGTGCCACTTTAAGCCAGCCAAGGGAACGCCGTTGTTTTGGCAACGACAGCGAAAGCCCGCCAGAGCGAGCAAGGTGCCTTGAAACAAGGCGGCATTGACCTTTTGGTCATGCCGCTGAAGTTGAAAGGCAGATTGCCGCTCTGGCGGGCTTGCAGCATCGAGCAGTTGCGGCGTTTGGTAAAACGCCGTAACGAACTACCGCGTAACCCCCTAGCTCAGCATTGCATCCATCATCTCGGAGTTGACGGAGTCGTCGGCAGACCACTCGCCATCGTCGTTGCAGGTGTACTTGAAGATAACCGTGGTCTTCCTGGGCTCGGTGGCCTTGGTCACATCGACCATAACCTGACCGGCCATCTTGTACAGCTCGTCATCGGAAGGAACCGTGTCAAGCGCGGCGACCTTCTCCTGATACTGGGTGGAGAAGTCCTCGACGATCTTGTTCATAGACTTGCAGGTGATAGAGACCTCGGCGGTCGCGACACCCTTGTCCTCGTCGACCGTCACGTCGCCGATCTTGTAGTCAAAGCCCTCGAGATAGGTCTTGGCATACTCCTTGGGATCGATACCCAGCTGCTCGAACTCGTCGCCCGAAGCTTCCTCCAGACCAGAAAGGAAGTCGTCGCCACCGTTCTTGACCTCGTCAAACTGAGTCGTAAGATCCTCGGTAATGAGTTCCTCGATCGAAGGGCCTCCGCAACCGGAAAGCAAGACCACGCATGCAACCAAGACGGCCATGAGGGGCGCAAGCAGCAGCTTCTTTTTCATGTTGTTCCTCCCAATAAGCGGCACCGTGCTTCCCAGACACGGCGCACGTTGTAATAAGTAAGCCCATACTATCCACTTATGAACACCCTCGGCAACGCGAAGGCGTGGTCGGTTCGTTTTAGCGTCCGAACGGTTTGCAAGCCCGCCCAACGTGCAATAAAACGCTTCCCCACGGTGCAATAAAAAGGTGGCCGGAAAACCCGACCACCCTTGCACATCCTTTGGACGCCGCAGTTTACTTGCGAACGACCTTAACGATGGCGTCACCGGCGGCGACGGCGGAGTCGGCCTCGACGGTAAGCTCGACATCGGCAAACTCGGCGGTGTTGGACACGGCCACCACGACGCAGTCCTTGTAACCGGCAGCGGCGATCTTGGCGCGGTCGATCTTGAGTATGGGCTGGCCAGCCTTCACAACGTCGTCGGCCTTGACGAAGCCCTCGAAGCCATCGCCGTTCATGTTGACGGTATCGACGCCAACGTGCACCAGAACCTCGATGCCGCTATCGGACTGCAGACCCACGGCGTGACCCATGGTGACGGTCACCTTACCGTCGCAGGGAGCGTAGACCAGATCGTCCTCGGGCCACACGGCACAGCCCTTGCCCAGAACCTCGCCACCAAAGACGGGATCGGGCACGTCGGCCATCTTGATGACCTTGCCCTTGACGGGCGAGCACAGCACGTCGGCGCCGGCAGAAGCAGAGATGGAGGCCGGAGCAGCGGCAGCCGCGGGCTCAGCCTTCTTCTTGAACATATCAAACAGACCCATACGTTTTCTCCTCTTGATTAAGCGCAACGTTGTGCGCATGCCTACGGTAATTATAGTGCCAAATGGTTCGAATGCTAAGGTGGGGACTCGAATCGCGAGCCCTTCTCGGTAGTGCTCGTGGGATGAGCATCTCCTTTGCATCGCGGTTCGATAAGCCGAGTATCGCCCACGCGCGGGACGGGCAGAAGCGGGCACGCCAAACCCGATACTTCTTTTCGCTCTCGAGTCCTGCCGCCGCCCCGTCCCTGACACTTCCTGATACCGACCGAAACGTGCCAAAATAAACCCGTCCCTTTTTGGTAGGTTTGGCGAGTGTGGATTTTCGGACGCTTAACTAACGAGCGTGGATAATCTCCCACTTTGACTTTGAGGCCGTCACCGAGCCAAAAACGGGAGATTATCCACGTTCATTTTGGATGACCCTCTTGTACCAAGCCGAGCTCCATGGTCAAGTAATAACGACTTCTCATCATTAGATTGTTTACATCAATTCTAATAATTATTTAATCCTTAAACTCGTTATTAGAATTGATATGATTAGCCTAATAACGAGTTTCCGGCACTAAAGATATGGAGGGCGCGATGCAAATCGAGGAGAACGGCCAGGGAACGCTCCGCAATAATCTATCGGGGAAATTGGCTTACTATTCGTTTTTTCCAACGCCCTTGCAATCATTGAGGCAGCTAAACCTCACCGAGGAAACCTATCGCACGCTTTCCGCATGCTCACGAAAGCTTGGAGAGCTTGAAGGCATGCTCTACTTTGTTCCCAACGCCGACATGTATCTGACAATGTACGTGCGCAAAGAAGCACTCCTTTCTTCGCAAATTGAGGGAACCCAGTGCACGTTTGACGACCTACTTAGTCCATCGCAAACACAACTCCATCATAAAGATGTCGCAGACGTCGTGAATTACGTCCGTGCTGTCGACCGCGGCGTAGAACTGCTCAAAAAGATGCCCTTGTGCACGAGACTTCTTAGGCAAGTTCATGCGGTCCTGCTGGACGGAGTGCGCGGAACGGAGAAGAATCCAGGCGAGCTGCGCTCCTCACAAAACTGGATTGGCCCCTCAGGCTGCACCATTGCAACCGCATCGTTTGTCCCTCCAAACATTGAAGATTTGAGTAACACGCTCCAGGACCTCGAACGCTTTATCAATGAGCCTCAAGTCGAAATGGATCCGATTGTGCGGGCGGCGCTCGTCCATTACCAATTTGAAACTGCCCATCCATTCCTAGACGGAAACGGTCGCCTGGGCAGGCTTCTCATTACACTTATGCTCATCAATGATGGCGTTCTTCATTCTTGCTTGTTCTATCCATCGTTCCAGTTCAAGAAAAATCGAAGCGAGTACTACCGGCAACTCACATCCGTAAGGGAGAGAGGCACTTACGAGGAATGGATAGAGTTTTTCTGCAACAGTCTTCTCGAGAGTGCGAAGGACTCGGTAGGGTCTTTAAAAAACCTTGTTGACCTCCATAACCGTTCCACAGCAACCATTACCGAAAATCTCGGAAGGACCGCTGCAAACGGGCAAAGGCTGTTGGGCATTCTTGAAGAGCACCCCATCGTCGACACCGCATTCATCGCTGCCCAACTCGATATCGGCAGGAGTACCGCGAGCTCGCTCGTCAAATCATTTGAAGAATTGGGTATCCTCCGTCCGCTCGACGAGTCAAGACAGAGATACCGGCAGTACGGGTATGAAGAGTATCTTTCGATTCTCAGGGAAGACGCCGAGCCGATTAGATAGGCATCGCAGCCCAAGCAAATTAAAGCGAGCGCGGATAATCTCCCACTTTGAGCCCGCACACAGGCCAAAAACGGGAGATTATCCACGCTCATTCCTGAGTAGTCATTTATGAACGTCCCCAATGACTAGTCCGGCAACGCCGATGTTTCGGCAACGACAGCGAGCGAGCCGCATTCGGAGCAAGACGACGCCGCAGGTAGAGAACGGACAGCGAGCGGGTCGCATTTGAGACAAGGTGACGTGAAACGAAAGGGCGCTGACCTTCTGGTCGCGCCCTTGAAGTTGAACGTCAGATT
>CABTWP010000025.1 GCA_902488525.1 uncultured Collinsella sp. | reverse complement strand
TACGTTGCCACGGGGCGCTTTTCGTATGTCGTTATCGGCCTTGCGCTCTTAGCTGTTGGGGCCGTGGGCGCCTACAAGTTCCTGTCTCACGTTCAGGTGCGTTTCCAGGTTTGGCTCGATCCGTTTAAGGACGCCCAGGGCCAGGGCTACCAGATCGTCCAGTCGCTCTTCTCGCTTGCCGATGGCGGTCTGGTCGGTGTTGGCATCGGCAACGGCATGGCCAACAACATCCCTGTCGTCGAGTCCGACTTTATCTTCTCGGCTATCGGCGAGGAGATGGGCCTTTTGGGCGGCGGCGCCGTGCTCATCCTGTTTATGCTCTTTGCCGTGCGTGGCCTCACCACAGCTGCCCGCGCAAAGTCCGACCTTGCCGCCTTTAGCGCCACCGGTCTTACGGCAGCCATCAGCTTCCAGGCCTTTTTGATCGTTGGCGGCGTAACCCGCCTGATCCCGCTGACCGGCGTCACCCTGCCCTTTATGAGCCAGGGCGGCTCCTCGCTGCTGGCGAGCTTCATCATCGTCGCGCTCCTGCTGCGCGCCGGTGACGAGGCGACCGGACGCGAGGCCGAGCTTACCGGCACCGGCACCATGGCCGCCATCACCGATGATCAGGTCGCATCTTCCGCCGCCCCGACGGGCACGCGCTTTGCCACCTCGTCTTCCTACGGCAGCGGCAGCCATTCCGTCGGCTCGCGCATGCGCCGTCGCCTGCTCGACACGCCTGAATCCGGTGTGCTCGGCCGCGTTGCGCTCGCCAACCGTCTAACCCGTGCGGTGCTCGCCTTTACGGCGCTGTTCGCCATCCTTATCGGCAACCTCACCTATGTCCAGGTCATTAAGGCCAAGGACTATCAGGACATGCCGACCAACAACCACACCATCGCCCGCTCCAAGTACATCCAGCGCGGCTCCATCATCACGTCCGACGGCGTGACGCTGGCCGAGTCGCTGCAGCAGGAGGACGGCACCTACGTACGCTCCTACCCCAACGGTAACCTGGCAGCGCACGTGGTTGGCTACGTGAGCCAGCAGTATGGCACCACCGCCATCGAGAGCGTCATGAACGACACGCTCACCGGTTCTAAGGACTACTCCAGCTGGAACAACGCCATCGCGTCGCTCGCGGGCCAGACCCAGCCGGGCAACACCGCCAAGCTCACCATCGACTCGCGCATCCAGACGGCGGCCGAGCAGGCGCTCAAGGGCTTTAAGGGCGCTGTAGTGGTCATCGACCCGCGTACCGGCGCGGTGCTCGCATGTGCCAGCTCGCCCACCTACGACAACACCAACATCGATGCCCTGCTGCAGACGGGCGGCGGCGAGGACGGCTCCATGTACAATCGCGCCATGGACGCGCTGTACACGCCGGGCTCAACGTTTAAGGTCGTTACGCTTTCCGCGGCACTCGAGACCGGTACCGCCAGCCTTACCAGCACCTACCAGGCGCCCGGCTCCATGGACATCGGCAACGCACCGGTCACCAACTATGCCAACGAGAGCTACGGCACCATCAGCCTGCAGCAGGCCTTTGCCGTGTCCTCCAACGTCGTCTTCGGCCAGGTGGCAAACGAAGTTGGCGCAAACACGCTCGTACAGTTTGCCAACGCCTTTGGCTACGGCCAAAAGCTCGGCCAGGACCTGACCTCCGCGGCCTCCATCATGGCCGACCCGTCGCTCATGACCGAGTGGGAGACCGCCTGGGCCGGCGCCGGCCAGCCTGTCGGCATGGACCACACGCCCGGCCCGCAAACCACCGTCATGCAAAACGCCGTGATTGCCGCCGCCATCGCTAACAGTGGCGTAGTCATGGACCCGTACTTTGTAGCCCAGGTACTCGCCCCGGACGGAACCGTGGTCAAGACCACGCAGTCCCGCTCGCTGGGGCAGGCCGTCAGCTCCGCCACGGCCGACCAGGTCAAGCAGGCCATGCTTGCCGTCGTCCAGTCCGGCAGCGGCACCGATGCCCAGATCCCCGGCGTCAAGGTCGCCGGCAAAACCGGCTCGGCCGAGACCGGCGGCACCAACGTCAACTCGATGTTCGTTGGCTTTGCACCTTACGATTCACCCACGGTCGCCATCTCGGTGGCCTTGGAGGATTTCGACAAGCATGACGTCAAGGCCGCCAAGATCGCCGGCATCGTCCTGACCGCGGCGCTTGCCGCACAGGGAGCGTGATGCCCATGATCGAATCGGACACCCGAGGCGCGCCGCGGCCGAAGAGTTAGCGGCAACGCGCCACACGGCCCCAGCGGCCACATCATAGGTACTACACACATTGTTGAGCGAATAGTTATGTTAGGAGCAGGAATGGAACAGAGGGTCCTCGGGGGAAGATACCTCCTCAAGGATAAGGTGGGGACAGGCGGCATGGCGACCGTCTACCGTGCACAGGACCAGGTCCTCGACCGCACGGTAGCCGTCAAGATTATGCTGCCGCAGTATGCTGGCGACGCAACCTTCGCCGCACGCTTTAAGCAGGAGGCCCAGGCAGCAGCCGGTCTCTCCTCCCCCTATATCGTGGGCGTCTACGATTGGGGCAAGGACGGCGACACCTATTACATCGTCATGGAGTACCTGCGCGGCACCGACCTTAAGAGCGGCATCAAGAGCCACGGCGCCCTCGACCCCAAGAAGGTCGCCCAGATCGGCTCGCAGATCAGCTCCGCGCTTTCGGTCGCCCACAAGCACGAGATCATCCACCGCGACATTAAGCCGCAAAACATCATGGTGCTGCCCGACGGCAACATCAAGGTGATGGACTTTGGCATCGCGCGCGCCAAGAACAGCCACCTCACGCAAGACAACAACGTGCTGGGAACCGCCCACTACGTCAGCCCCGAGCAGACCCGTGGTCAGGACCTCGGCCCCACCTCGGATATCTACTCGCTGGGCGTCGTGATGTACGAGTGCGCCACCGGCCGCGTTCCCTTTGACGGTGACGACGCCATCTCGGTCGCACTCAAGCAGGTCAACGAGCTGCCTATTCCGCCGAGCCAGATCAACTCCGGTGTCGACGCCGACCTTGAGCGCATCATCCTCAAGTGCATGGAGAAAGACCCGGCAAACCGCTTCCAGACCGCCGACGAGCTGCGTCAGGTGCTCAACAGCTACCTGTCGGGCCGTGCCGTCAACGTCTCGGAGCCCACGCGCATCATCGGTGCCCCCGGTGAGCTGGGCGCCACCAAGACTCGCGAGCTTTCCGATCAGACGCGCGCCATGGTGCGTCCCGTCTCGGGCGTGAGCGGCCAAAATACCGCCCGCAGCTCGGTTTCGGGCTCCACCGGCTCCTACGAGGTCGAAAAGCCCAAATCCAACAAGAACAAGATCATCGCCGCCGTGGTGGCAGCCGTTGCCGTCATCGGCATCGTGGTGGCCTTTGCCACAGGACTCTTTGGCGGCGAGCAGGTCACCGTGCCCGATGTGCTGGGCAAGGACCAGCAGACTGCCGTCGAGCTGATCAAGGAAGCCGGCCTCGAGGTCGGCACCATCGACCAAAGCTACAACGACGATGTCGACGAGGGCAAGGTCGCCGAGCAGACGCCCAACGGCAACACCAAGAAGACCAAGGGCACCAAGGTGAACCTGGTAATCTCCAAGGGCCCCAAGCCCTCCGAAAAGGTTGAGGTTCCCAAACTTGTCGGCCTGACCAAGGACCAAGCAGAAGCCGCACTGGCAAGCGTTGGCCTGAAGGGCAACGCCTCCGAGGAGGCCAACGAGGCTGATGAGGGCCAGGTCTTTGAGCAGGGCACCGAAGCCGGTAAGGAAGTCGCGAAGGGCACGACCATCTCGTACAAGGTCTCGAGCGGCCCGGATACCACGTCCGTCCCCGACCTGACCGACATGACCGAGGCCCAGGCGCGCAACGCCCTCGATATGGCAGGCTTTGGTGTCGACGTGAGCTACCAGGAGAACGACTCGCTTACCGAGGGCACCGTGATCAGCTGGAACCCCAGCGGCAAGCAGAAGCCCGGCGCCACGATTACCGTCGTCATCGCCAAGAAGTCCGGCAAGGCCACCGTCCCGGGCAACCTGTACGGCAAGAGCATTTCCGCCGCCGTTACCGCGCTCAACAACGCCGGTTTCTATAACATTGGCTTCTGTGACCAGAACGGCAATCCCGTAAGCGGAAACGAGGATGCCACCGTTACGGGCGTCTCCCCCACTGGAAAGCAGTCCACCGACAGCACGATTACGCTGACGGTCGCACTTTCTGGTTCGGGCTCGGGCTCGGGCACGAGCACGGGCGACGATTCCGGTACGACCAACTAGTCGCCACCCCACCGCTCATCGCGGCTTTCGCCGCAAACATATTCGCTCACAGGCGCCCGCTTGCTCCCCCAGCAAGCGGGCGCTTCGTTTTTGACATGGCATTGAACCAGAAGAGCCCGGCACCGTAGCGGTACCGGGCTCGACAAATCTCTGGTGCTCCGGGCGGATTCGACCCCCCCCGCGGGGAAATTGCTGACGCGGGTGTCGACGGCTCGAATCCTGCCGGCGGTCCCCACAAACCAGAAACGGCGCCGCTCTCGCGACGCCGTCATAATCTTCTGGTGCCCCCGGGCGGATTCGAAAACTCCCCCCGCGGGGAAATGAGTGACGCGGGTGTCGACGGTCCGAATCCGCCGGCAGCTCCCACAAACCAGAAACGACGCCGCTCTCGCGACGCCGTCATAATCTTCTGGTGCCCCCGGGCGGATTCGAACCGTCGACACCCGCTTTAGGAGGTCATGGTCATTTACCTTACCTGGGCAAATGCAATTTTGCCCTATTATATATATTCGCAGGTAGATTAGCTGTTTTTGAGTTTCTGCTGGTTCTTATTAGAATTCTATTTCACCTCTTTTTCACCCCTAGCAGTTGCGTTTACGGCTTGCAGGGGTGAAAAGTTTACGTTAGGCTCGGGGCCGAGGCCCTCAAAGCCCCGGCCCCGAGCCTAACGCAATCCCCTTGGAGGACACTTTTGGAAACCAGAATCAAACCAACCGCAAAGGGAACATCTGAGCCCATCAAGGGAAAGCCCGGCTCATTCAAGATTTACTTCTCTCTTGGGAGAGACCCGAACTCCGGAAAGAACGGCAGCAAAGTCAAGTATCTCAAAACACCCAAGAGGACCATCCATTGCAAGAGCAAGAACCCGAAGAACTGGCCTAGCGAAGTCGCAAACGCTCTCAACGAGTACCGCGAGGAACTTGAGAGCTATGAACCATCTAGAGATGCTCCGAGCACCGTAGCGGCATATGCCGAATCCTTCCACGTGCTCCGAGAGAGCTCATTCGGCTCCCCTCTCTCATATGAGCGAGAGGGATACGACGTGCGACACATACGCGAACTGTTCGAAGACGTGCCCCTAGCCGACCTGAGGCCCGACGATGTTAAACGCGCCTACGCTGAGGCCCGTTCAAATGGAAGGTTCACCGACGCCGAGATCCGTCGCATTCACGTCAAGCTTAAGCAGGTCATGCAAGATGCCCTTGAGAACGAACTGATTGGCCGCAATCCTTGCATCGGCATAAAGCTGCCGAAACCGGACCTGCGAGCACGAAACTTTCTCCCTCCCGATGAGCTCCCAAGATTCACTGAGTGCTTGCTTTCCGAACCGATGGGGCCCATGACCGTCTGCACCATGCTTATATTTCACCTCGGGCTGAGGAAAGGCGAGGCTTTAGGGCTCAGCTGGCTCGATTACGACCCCGAAGCCATGGAGCTCCGAATCGTCCGGCAGTACACCAGCGACAAGACCTTGAGGCCCCCGAAATCGGAGATGAGCAGACGCATTCTCTCCATAGACAAAGCTCTGACCGAGTATTTAGACAAGTGGAAGACTATGCAGCGCGACATATTCAGACGTCGCGGGTTGGAACAAAAGGATACCGACCCCATCGTCCACGCATTCAGCGTTGGAAAGGATGCCGACGGTTTCCGCAGCATAAGCGTCACCAGACCAAGCGGGCACAACTACTCTCGATGGTTTAGGGACTTCTGCGTCGATAACGGCTATGGGACTTATAGCGATGTGACGAAGCAGTTCATGCGAGACGGCAAGCTTCATACGCGCGGCACTGGTTACTCAGGACTTGTTCCCCATGGCCTCCGTCACACCGCCGCGACCGCTCTCGTGGCGAGCAACGTCGATTTAAAGACCGTTCAGGCGCGAATGGGCCATGCCTCCGCAAGCACAACGGCTAATTTCTACACCCATGCAATCAGGGCCAATGACCGAAACGCAGCAGAAGTCTTTGAATTGCTGTCATCTAAGTAATGGCTAGTTTACCTCGATGTTCACTATCTCTTCATACGGTGGGCTACTACTAGGGCTACATGCGCCGTCTGATGGTATGATGATTGCAGACAAACGATTGGAGGTGAATAAAATGGTCTATAAGAAGAAGGCCGAGAAGCGTATCCGCATACCCGAAAACCTCAAGACCCCCTTCTCACAGATGGTCTCCGACGAGGCTTACCTTCGAGCGACCGATGAGTCAAAAGCCATTATCGGCCTTGTCTTTGACGAGGTGCTTCCCTCCCCGGCATTTCCGAGGGACAGGATGCTCGACGTCTACAGCGGTAGTGGTCTGTTTGCGAGCGTCTCGGACGTTCTGCGTTCGAACGTCACTGGCGCGACGGGAACCGTCGCCCACGGCGGCTATAAGCCCATTGTCGAGTTCGGTTTCGAGCTAATCCACGAGAGGCGTTGTGAGACCGCGCTCTTTACCAGCGCGATGGACATGCCGCACCTTCGCCGCTGCTTTGATTCCGTCATTGACTTTATGGAGCACAAGGTTCCGCGCGATCCCTCAGACCCCTTTGTCGATTACGAGACCGACAGGGCGGTGAAGTACGGCCGCGCCCTGATGGACGAGGCGTCCACCAACTATAACCGCGCCCCCGTTGTGGCGCTCGTGCGCTTCGCCATCGAATATTTTGACGAAATCGGCCAGCTGAACGCGACATGCGCCTATCTCGCCGACGCCTTCTCCGCGCTCGAAGAGAGCGTCACGACCTCTGCCGCAGACTGCGGCAACCAGCACGTACTCCCGGATACCCCGGAGTTGCGTCGCAAATGGAGCAGTCTTCTTGAAGAGGTTTGTTCCGACTGGTAATAAAAAACGGCACCCGACTCCCCTCTCTTAGTCGCCAAACCTCGAAGAGGAGCCGAGCACCCCAAACAAGGAGTTTATCATGCATCTTGCAGATGACCCCAAGGTTGACGCCATTTCCGCAGGCATCAACCTTCGTCGCACTGGTCCCAAGCGTATCTTGAGCCGTCTCGATGTTCAGATTCTCACCGGCATTGGCCAGTCGAGCGCCATTAAGCTCATGAAGTCGACGCACCATTGCTTCCGCATCGCCAACCAGTATTTTGTCATGGAAGAAGACCTCATCGCCTATTTCAGGACTTTGGCTGAAGAGGCGAACGAGTAATGCAGTGCCCGGCCCCCAACCCTCTCGTTTTCGAATCCGATAGGCTCGATGAGCACCTCAGCGCCCTTAGGGGTGACCAACCTATCGCCCTCTTCGGGCTCAAGGCCCTTAACGACATCCTCGGCGGAGTCCATCCCGGGCTCAATTATGCCATCGGCACCGGTCCCGGCAGGGGCAAGACGACCTTGGCCTTGCAGGAGGCCGACAAGCTTGCGAACGACAGTCACCCAGTAATCTATGTCTCCGCCGAGCTTCCCGCGCATAAGCTCTTGGAGAAGAGCCTTGCACGACTCAGCGGAGGCAAGCTTGCCCTTTCCGAGGTCGCGGACGCGGCGGCGGCAGACCATCCCAAGCACGAGGCCTTCGAGGCTGCTCTCGACAGGTATCGCAGCTGTATCGCCCCGAATCTCTGTATTACCGGCCCGTTGAACACCGTTGAACTCTCGAACCTCGTTGGGCTGATAGCACGTGAGCGCAACGAGGCCCCTATCGTTTTCATCGACTATCTCCAACTCCTCGCCTGCGGTATCACGGCGGGACAGCAGTTCATCGACGAGCGCTTGGCAATCACAGCGTGCGTAAAGGGCTTGCGCGAAATATCAAACCTCTACGGCTCGCCAGTCATCGCCCTGAGCTCGACCACGCGCGAGTCCTACAAGTCTGGCAAGTCGAGCAAGCCCAACCTCGGCATGTTCGGCGGCTCTTCGACGGTCGAGTACAGCTTCGACTCCGTTCTTTTTCTTGCCGACGATGACGGAAAACCCGACTTCCCTTTTGAGGCCCCCGCGAGCGGCACCCCGCTCAAGCTCGTTGCCCTCAAGAATCGCTACGGCACGTTAGGCGAAGCTCGGCTCGACTTCGACGGAGCCCACGCTACCTTCCTCGATAGGGGCTAGGCGATGCGCGGCACTAGCAGGACCGCGCATATCAACGTTCGTATGACCGATGGAGAGCGGGCCGAAATCGTGGCCCGCTCTTCCTCTTTCGGCATGCCCCCATCAACGTTTTTGCGCGAGGCCGCCCTCCGAATCGGCGAGAAGCCCGTCAAGGTCGCCGACGAGTCGACCCTCCGGCAAATGCTCGTCGAGATGAAGCGGCAGGGCAACAACCTCAACCAAGCTATGCGCTCCATAAACGCCTATGGCATCGACCGGCAAACGGCCGTCCAGCTTGAAAACGCCGTCCAGTTGATATCGAGCACAGCTTCCGAACTCTCAACCCTTCTGTCGAAAGCAAAGGAGCGGCTATGAAAAGCAAGATGTTCACCGCCCTCATATCATCCGTCTTCATTGCATTCCTCGTCTGCCCAATCCTTGCCGCCCCTATCGGCGATATTGCCTCCGGGATCATGCCCGACGCGTCAGCCCTCCCCTCTGCGCTCGATGCGGCCACGGTTCTCGGCTGGTGGCTCTCGGGCGCATTCATCGCCCATATCACGGGGACCGTCCTCACCTTCCTCCTCACGCTCTGCATCTGCTCCCTCGTTGCCTATTCGAGCGCCCTCAACTCGCGTGCCGACGATGGCGGCGTGCTCGGCAATGCTTGCATCAAGACGGGCCGCAATGCGGTGAAAGGTTCGATTACATGGGACGGCTCGGCTAACCCCTCTTCACGCGGGTTCGTCTACGGGTTCACCAGATGGCTCGGCAAACCCTGCTACCTCTTCGAGCCAAAGAAGATGGTCTATGTTTCCGGGTCCACTGGCTCTGGCAAGTCCCGCTTCCTCTACCTGCCCTCAATCGATTTGCTCTCGTACGGCGACGGCGCAAACGGCTCCGAGCCCGCGACCCTCGTCGTCTCCGACGTCAAGAACGAGCTCATAGAGCTCACGGGTGACGAGCTGGCCCGACGCGGCTACAACGTCCTCCTGCTCGACACGCAGCGACCCTATCGAGGCCAGAGGTTCAACCCGCTCAAGCAGGTCATCGACCTCCACGCCGAAAGCCGCGACCAAGAAGCCGAGCAGGCGGCTGACACCATTGCGGAGCTCGTGGTGCAGGATGACGAGAACGGCAAGGGCTCGCACTGGACCGCATCCGCGCGGGGCCTCCTGTCTGCCCTCGTCTTGCTGGTCTCCATGTCCGATGAATGCCCCAAGGAAGCAAAGCACCTTGCGACCGTCTGCGAGGTGCTGGACCGTGGCACCGAGGCAGAGGGTGACGACCCGGCCGAGCCACTCAAGAGCGTTTTCCGCGCCCTACCAAGCAGACACCCCGCTAAAAACAGAGCCTCGCAGTTCGTCTCCTCGGGCGGCAACGAGCTCAGAAGCATCCTCTCGACGCTCAAGGTGGCGCTGCGCCCGTTCTCGTCGGCCCCAGTCGCATGGATGACGTCCGGGTCCGACATCGACCCTCGCGCGGTTCTTGAAACCAAGAGCGCCGTATTCCTCCATATGCTCGACGAGGGCTCGCCATACAACTGCATAGCGGCGATATTCCTCTCCCAGCTCTGGGAATCCGTCCAAATCGTCGCCGATTCCAACGGCGGAAGACTTCCGCGCCCCGTCCAGATTCTCGGCGACGAATGGGGCAACCTGCCCCGCATCGAATGCCTGCCCGCCCTCCTTTCGCTTGGAAGGTCGTTCCAGATTTACTGGACGGGGGCAACGCAAGATATATCCCAGCTTAATAAATACGGAGAGAGGGACGGACGGAGGAAGATTCTCGCGAACTGCGGCGTAAAAGTCGCCATGAAGCTCGCCGAGGAGGAAGACCGCCGATACTTCACGGAGCTCATCGGCAAGACCACCCGCCACACGCAGGGCACGAGCAGCAGCAAGGCGGCGTCGGGTTCGTCGGCATCGACCTCCTACAGCGAGAGCGCAGACGACGTGATACACGCGTGGGAATGGCGCGACATGGCCCCGGACAGGGACGGGATAATCGTCGTCAAGCACGCGGATAACGGAATACCCGCCGAGCGGGCCGGGGTCTTCCGCTCACCCGTCGCCGATTGCACCAAGACGCCCACGAAGGAGCACTTCGACCTCGGGACTCCGGAGCACGAGGCGGAGAAGCGCCGTGCCTATCAAAAGCAACTGGACGAGGCCGCTGCCGAGAAGATGGGCGAACGCGTCGGCCTCTGGTGCCCCAAGTGGCCCGAGCCGAAGAAGAAAGCCGAGATCCAGCCGACCGGCAAATTCAGCGGCCTTTCGCTCGACTAGGGAGGACCCATGACAGCGATTAAACAGACAAGCGTGTGCAGCGAGAAGCACCTCTCCCGCCTCAAGGACTATCTCTCATGGGACAGGGACAAAGCTCTCGCGCACGACACGCAGAACATCATCAGTGAAGAGCGCTGGTTCCAAGAGATGGCAGACACGAGGAAGGCCATGGGGCATGACAAGCCGGGGAAGGCGGGGGCGAAGTGCACCTACATGCAGCATCAGATACTTGGTTTCCTCCCCGACGAGTGCGACCTCAACGGCGGGAAGATGACGCCGGAGATGTGCATGCGATACGCACGCGACTACGTGGCCGAGCGCTATCCGAACCAAGAGGTCGTCATAGTTCTGCATCGCGAGCGCTGCCGCTCCGACGACACCGACCGCTATGCCGTGCACCTCGGCATCAACCGCAGCGACCTTGAGACGGGCAGGAGGCTCGACGAGGGCCCCGCACGCAAAGCCGCTGCCGCACGCGTGAAAACCGTTCGCACCTTGGACGAAAGGTATGGGCTCAAGCAGCTTGAGCGCGGCAAGGCCAACTCGCGCGTCCACGCGAGACAGCCGGGCAGGGAGGAACGCGACATGGCCCGCAAGGGGCAGGCCGAGCGCTCCGAGAACGCCCGCGTCCGCGTGGCGGTCGCCCGTCGCGTCGAGGAGGTCGGACGAATGAGGGACTGCCCCGACCGCATGGCCGAGCTCGACCGGCGGCTCAGGCGAGACGGCATCGAGCTCGCGAGGTCGAAGGGCGGGAGCCTCCAGTACCGCTTCTTCTCGAAGGCCCTCGGGGCCGTGCGGAAAGTCAACGGCGGCAGGCTCGGCTTCGCGGTCGACCGCTCAACCGGCCTCGTCGTCCGCTTCACGCTGCGCGGGATCGCGACGGCGATGAGGGCGTTCTGGGAACTTGAGCGCAAGTCGTGGGAGAACCAGAACGGGCGAGGGGACTGAGCGCTTGGGCCGGGACGCAACAAGCGTCCCGGCTTATTATTGGCGGGAGCGACTTCGGAGCGGTTCGCCCTCCGCCGCAGGCGGCAAGATGATTCCGTGCAATGGAATCCATATCTTGCCTGCACGGAGCGACCCGGCGCGAGAGGCCCCGTCCGGCGAACGGCGGAGCGATGGCGACCTCTGGAAGCCATCGAGCGCAGCCGTTCGGCGGGCGGGGCCGGTGTGAGCGGAGGCGGACGGAAACGCGATCCTTGGGAGCGTTGCAGGAAGCCGTAGCGAGAGCGACGCCACGCGTCGCGGGGGTCCCGCTTATGGGCGGGACCCATCGGCCGCAAGGCCGATCGATGAACATTAAGAAAGCCCCGGTCAAATGGCCGGGGCTTTCCTTTCCTGAAATAGACGATTGCTTTGCTCTTTCAAGTTACTTCGTGGCACCGCAAGAAGAGCACTTATACCCAGTGGTCACGGTCTCGTCCCATGCATCGCGCACCTGCACCTGCTCGTCATAGGCCGCTTGGTCGGTCACGGTTTCATAATACCCCTGCTTTACAGTCACATAGGTAGAGTGATAGCTTCCGCAATTACCACCATTCATAAGAGAGTTGTTAATATGCCCCCAAGGGTCAGACGTGATATCCGCACCGCACTGGTTGCAGATATAGTGTTCCTCCGTCACCGCGTCATGCCATACCTGATGCGTCACCGCGTCGTGGTGGACGGTCTTGTACTGAGCGTCGTGATGGACGGTTTTTGTCTGGGCAACCCAGTTGTGCTGATGCGCCGGGGTGTCATCCTTTTTCGATGAACTGCCTGAATTGGAGTTTGAGCCGGAGTTGCTGCTGTTGCCGCCACTCGGCTTGCTATCGGATTTTCCCTCGTCTTTCTTGGAGGATGAATTGCTCTTGTTTCCAGAATTATCGGAGCTGCCTGTGGTCTTCCCATTATCCTTCTTGGAGCCGTTGGATGAACCTGAATCGCTCTTCTTGCTGTCGGAAGTTTCCGGGGTCTTCGCGTCGGACTTCTCTTCCTTGGCGGACTCCTGAGCCTTCTCGGTCTCCTTCTCGACGGCATCGGTATTGGCGTTCGGGTTCTTCTTGATGTTGTCCTCGAACTTCTTCACGACCTCGGCACCCTTGTCCCCGGTCAGGGTGGAATCGCCCTTCTTCACGGCTTCCGCAACGTCCTTGGCAATGGCTGTCAAGTCATCTTTCGTTACCTTGTCCGCATCCACCTTATCGAAAGTCACGCCTGTGGCAACTGTCTTGTCGGCTTTTCCGGCGGTAACCTTCTTCGATGGCACCTTATAGATGGAGCCGTCGGCGTTCACCGGTGAGATGAATGTGACGGTATAGGTACCGGACTCACCGACCTTCACGGTCACCTGCTTGTTCGCGGCGATGGCGGTGTAGAAGTCTACTTTCCCGTCCTCATCCTCGATATGGGCGATGACGGGCGTGGAGGTTTCCGTATCCCAGCCGTCAGCCTTCACCTCAAGGGAAAGCACCATGTCCTGCTCCTCATCGTCCTTTGGCTGGGACACCGCAGGGGCGTTCGCTTTGCCCGTCCAATCCGCATGTGTGATGGCATATCCACCGCCGCCGATGAGAAGCGCCGCACAGAGGATTCCTGCACCAGCCGCGCAGACCTGCTTGCGGGAGAACTCGCGCCCGAAGAGCACGAGCGGCTTCTTAGCATTCTCCTCCTTCGTCGAATCCGATCGTTTAATTTCCCGAGAGCCGTACTCATCCATCGGCAAACTCCAGTTCAATTATCAGAGGTCTAACTTAGCGGCATTGTATTCCAAATTGTCACTTATATAGGTGTGACTCATATAGAACCGAAACGAATCATTGGCACAACCTATTAGGAGGTGCCAATGACTCAGTTAGATATAAAGATGAGGGTCGGGCTGAGAATAAAAGAGTTGAGAAACGAACTCGGCTATAGCCAGGAAACTATTGCGTACTCTATCGAAATGTCCCGAACATACTTCGCTGAGGTCGAAACCGGCAAGCGGAACATATCAATTGAAAATATCGACCGGATTGCACAAGGGCTCGGCGTTTCCCTGAAAGAGTTCTTCAACTCTGACCTCTTTGTCAAATAAGACAGAGCACAAATCGAATTAGAACGAAAGGACAGACTTCCAACGTCATCTAATGTCCAACAGGGCTTCAATAGCAATCAAAAGGTATCAAAGGGCTGCCGGAAACTGGCTTGCCCTACGGCAACGACAGCCTAGGTTTTCAACGCTTTCCATAGCCGGAGGGTCCCACATCCAGCCCGTAGGCTGTGGGAAGGGTTGAAAACCGGCCCTGAGGGTGAAACTCTGGGGTGAAATATGAAGTCGCGATGTTTTCCCCATAGAATGAACTTTCACCCCTTTTTCACCCCTCAGGCGGGTTTTACCCCTATCCATACAGAAACAGGTCAGACGATTTATACCGTCTGACCTGCTATTTCTCTGGTGCCCCCGGGCGGATTCGAACCGTCGACACCCGCTTTAGGAGAGCGGTGCTCTATCCCCTGAGCTACGGAGGCATGTTGTACTAGTGTAGCAGATTTACTGCATCGCAATACGTCGCATGACTAGACTTCGAAGTTGCGGTGGAATAGTTCCTGTCTGAAGCATCTAAAGCCGTATTTAGGAACTATTTCACCGCAACTTATGAGGAGCTAGTTGCCTTTGTGGAAGAGGTTTTTGATAACGGAGGGGATGCTCTTGGCGCCCTTGGCCGTCACATCGATAAAATCGGGCGAGCGCACGAGCTTGTCCTCGTCGACGTACTTGCGGACCGCACGAAGCGTCTCTTTGTCGTCGCGCGTCGAAAACGTAAAGTGACCGTTGTCCTTGGTGAAGATGGCAAAACGCGTGATCTTCTTGGTGCCGCGTAAAACCTCGGCGGCAATATAGTCGACCTCGTCCCACGGGATTTGAATATAATCCTCGGGATTGCGCTCGTTGTAATACTCGAACGCCTTATTGCCCACCATCACGTTACCGTGGCTGGTAAGCCCCATCAGGCAGGTTGCCGGCGTTGCCAGATCGACCGTGCTGTTCTGAGATTGCGCCATGCGCACCTCGCCCTCCAAATAAAACAATCGGACCGCATCCAGTGTACCCACCGGGTGCGGTCCGTTTCAATGGCTCAAAAGCCCTTGCCTAGCAATTCTCGGTCTTAAGCCGAAACGTGCTTACATGAAGCCGCAGACGCGACCGATGATGCCGATGGCGAAGAGAGCCAGGATGATGACGATCGGGCTGACCTTCTTCTTGAGGAGCTTGCAGACCAGCAGGGTCAGGCACACGGCGGCAAGGCCGGGGATGAGCTGATCGAGGTTGGCCTGAAGCGTGGTGACCTTCACCTGATCAAGGGCGTTAGCACCGATGGAGTTGTACATCGTCAGTGCTTCCTTGACACCCTCAGAACCGGAGGGCAGGTTAGCCCAGTCGATAAAGGCGCCAGCAGACTGCGTGACCTTGGAGACGACCGGGGTGAAGGAGATGGACACCCAGCGCTCGACCAGGGCGCCGATGATGAACATACCCAGGATGGAAGCACCCTCGGTGACCTTGCCCATCAGACCGCCGGAGAGGTCCTTGGCGATGGAGGAGCCGACCTTGTAGCCAAACTCCTGCGTGTACCACAGGAAGGCGTAACGGATGATGTTCCACGCGAAGAAGAACAGCAGCGGACCGGCGATGCTGCCGGACAGGGCCAGGGAAGCGCCCAGAGCGCCCAGAATCGGGCGAAGGGTGAACCAGAAGGCGGGGTCGCCGACGCCGGCGAGCGGGCCCATCATACCGACCTTGACGCCCTGAATGGCGACGTCGTCAATCGGGGCACCGTTGGCGCGCTCCTCCTCGAGAGCGAGGGTAACGCCAATGACGGGGGCGGAAACATAGGGGTGGGTGTTATAGAACTCCAGGTGGCGCTTAAGAGCGGCAATCTGGTCATCCTTGCTGGTGTAGAGCTTCTTGATCGCAGGGATCATTGCGAAGCACCAGCCGCCGTTCTGCATACGCTCGTAGTTCCACGAGCCCTGAAGGAACTGATGACGGAAGCAAACCTTCTTGCGGTCAGCCTTGGTGAGCTGAATCTTGTTCTCTGCCATATGTATCACTCCCCTCCTACTCGTAATCGTTCAGAATGTCGCCGAGCGGGTCACCGGAGCCGCCGCCCATGCCGCCACCCTGCTTGGCCAGATCCTTAAGGCCAAGGTAGATGAGGGCAAGGGAGATGCCGATGAGGCCAAGGGCGATCAGCGTGAGCTGAGGGATGGCAGCAAGGACAAAGCCGAGGATGAAGAACGGCCAGGTCTCCTTGGTGGCCATCATGTTGATGACCATGGCGTAACCGACGGAAGCGACCATGCCGCCGCCGACAGCCATACCGCCGGACAGCCAGTCGGGCATAGCGTTAAGCGCGTTGGTAACAGCCTCGGCCGGGATGATGCACAGAAGTACTGCCGGGATGGCGATACGAAGGCCCTGCATGAGGATGGCAGCGTACTGCCAGCGCTCGATGCCGGAGAAGTCGCCCTTCTCAGCGCAACCGTCCATGGCGTGAGCGATAGCGGTAGCCAGGGTACGGCAGATCATGGTCAGGAACAGACCAGCGACCGACAGCGGGACGGCGACGGCGATGGCGGCGGTAACGGCCTTTGCCGAATCAGTGGCGCCACCGTTGAGAGCGAGCACCATGATGATCGAAGAAGCGACCGAGGCCAGAGCGGCGTCAGGCGCGACAGCGGCGCCGACGTTAGCCCAGCCAAGGGCCATCATCTGGAGCGAACCGCCCAGGAGGATGCCCTCCTGAAGGTGACCGGTTACGAGACCGATAAGCGTGCATGCCACGAGCGGCTGATGGAACTGGAACTCATCCAGAATGCCTTCCATACCGGCAAGCAACGCGACAATCGCAACAAGCAGAATAGTGATTGCAGACATGTATCGGACCCTCCTTTACTATGCTTGAGCGGCCAGTTCGGCCTTAGCTTTCTTCAACATGGCGTCGAGATCCTCGGAGGAATCCGAAGGAACCTTGCGGACCTCGAACTTGACGCCCTTGGCCTTGAGGGCCTCGAGAGTCTTGACGTCGTCATCGCCCATAGCGACGGCGTTGGTGACGACGACCTTGCCCTTGGAGTGAGCCATGGAACCGATGTTGACTTCCTTGATGTCGACGCCGGCCTCGATGGCCTTGAGCAGATCCTGCGGGTTCTCGAAGAGCAGCATGGCCTTGGTGTCACCAAAGCGCGTGTCCTTGACGACCTCGGCCATCTTCTTGATGGGAACGACGTTGGCATGGACTCCCGGAGGGGCAGCCTGCTCGATCATGGTCTTGCGGAGCTCGTCGTGAGCAACGCCGTCGGAAACCACGATGATGCGGTTGGGGTTGATCTGCTTGGTCCACGTGGTGGCCACCTGACCATGCAGCAGACGGGTGTCGATACGGACGTGGGCAATCTTGATGTGCCCGTCGCCGATGACCGTTCCCGGAGGGATGGCGCCTGCAGGAGCAGCGGCGGCCGCAGCCGGCTTCTTCTCCTCGGGCTCCAGAGACTCGGGCTTGACGCGCACGCCAGCCTTAGCCTCAGTCACGAGATGTTTTGCGATCGCATGTGCAGTGTTCTTTGCGTCAAAGCGCTGCGAATATGCCTCGATGAGCATAGGCAGGTTGACACCGGTGACGATAGCCCAGGAATCGTGGCCCTCGATGAGCCCGCTGATCTGGTTGAACGGCGTGCCGCCCCACAGATCAACGAGGAAGAGCACCTGCTCCTGGTCCTCGAAGGAAGCGACTGCTTCCTCGACCTTGGCACGGAAGTCGTCGGGGCCCATGCTCGGCTCGAGCGAGACCACGGCAACAGACGGCTGATCGCCAAAGACCATCGAGCCCGTCTGCTTGATTCCAGCTGCCAAGTCCCCGTGGCTAGCAAGAACAATACTTACCATCACATAACCTCCTTTTTGTCTACGTATTTCCTACACGACATGAAAGGAGTATACCTGTTTGGATTGTGGAATTATAGCTAAATTCGCAAAAGGTTGCATTATTTGTTTAAACGTCTAAGTTTGTTACAAGTTGATTACGTTACTGCTTTTTGACTCATTACACGACAAGGCGTCGCTCATCAAGCCATGCATTTTACAGATACAAGCAGGCTGTTCATTAATATCGATTTTAGGCAAGCGCGAATGCGCTTGTACTGCCGCTATTTTGTTTAAACAGACATGGCTTGACTATTTTCGTGACTTATGATCTATGAAACCACTCAAAATAGTTGCGGTGGAATAGTTCTTGTTTAAGAGCCAGAAGGCTGAATTTAGGAACTATTTCACCGCAACTTATAGGGAATCCTAGGCGATGTGGAGGGGGTTGGCCGCGTCGACGGCGTCGGGGATGTCGGAGAGGCCGTCAGGAGCAGCGTCTGCCGGGTCCTCGTCGGGGGTCTCGATCTGTTTGATCATTACCTCTTGGCCCTGCAGCAAATAGGTCTCGCCGCCACCGCAATGGGGACAGGTCTTGCCGTGCTCGACCGTCGCGTAGTCGCAGCCGCACGCCTCGCAATGTGTCACGGCCTCGACGGGCCCCACGATAAGCTCCGCGCCCTCGGTGATAGGCTTTTTATCTGCTGCCCAGCGCCAAGCGTCGAGCAGCAAGTCGGGAACGACGCCCGAGGCCTCGCCCAACAGCAACGTCACGCTCGAAACGCGACGCACGCCATGAGCGCGCGCCACATTCTCAACATCGCGAATGATGTGATAGACGATTCCGAGCTCGTGCACTTTTAATTCCTTCCGCCGTTCTAACGAACGGCAGTCGGCTTGACGCTGCGCGAGTCCCAGACGGGCGATCTCCCTTTCAATCGTCGGGCATGGGCAAAAGCCCTATGCCCTCCTCTTTCAAGGCACCTC
Organism: uncultured Collinsella sp.; assembly: GCA_902488525.1. GTDB lineage: Bacteria > Actinomycetota > Coriobacteriia > Coriobacteriales > Coriobacteriaceae > Collinsella. The sequence continues at coordinate 10,627 of CABTWP010000025.1, read as the reverse complement.
GCCACGCCTGGGACCCGCTCGCTGTTCAACCGCCCTCTGTGCCGTTCACTTACTTGTTAGGTCTCTTACTTCTTCCCAAATTTGATCTTAATTGCACGCTTTAAAGCATACTTGCCAAGGCTCGGGAGCTTTTGCTCGTATTTGACCATCGTGGAGCACTCGGGGCGGTCGCGATCCAGATGGATGGCGTCGAACGCGCACTTGGTGGTGCACAGGCCGCAGCCGATGCACTTGTTGGGGTCGACGATCGAGGCACCGCAACCCAGGCAACGGGCGGTCTCGGCGCGCACCTGCTCTTCGGTAAAGGTCTCGACGTACTCGCTAAAGGGCGCAGCCTTCTCGCGGTCGCGGTTAACATGTGCCACCTCGCGGCTCGCGTTGTCATAGCTCTCGATCACGACATCGTCGCGGTCGAGCGCGGTGTAGCGGCGCTGGTTGCGGCCGATGGTGAGCGTGGAGCCCGGCTGCACAAAGCGATGGATGGACACGGCGGCCTCGTGGCCGGCGGCGATGGCATCGATGGCGAAGCTGGGGCCAGTATAGACATCGCCGCCCACAAAGATGTCGGGCTCAGCGGTCTGATAGGTCTGGGGGTCGGCAAGGGCACCCTGGCCGCGGCCAAGCTCCACCTTGGAGCCAGCCAGCAGGTCGCCCCACACAATGGACTGGCCAATCGACATGACCACACGATCGGCATCGACACGACGCAGATCGTTCTCGTCGTACTCGGGCGCAAAACGGCCCTCGTCGTCAAAGACACGCGTGCAGCGCTTGAAGGTGATACCGCACACACGGCCGGACTCGTCCAGGTGAACCTCCTTGGGACCCCAGCCGCAGCTGATGTGAGCGCCGTCCTCAACGGCCTCGCGACGCTCTTCCTCGCTGGCGGGCATCTGGGCCTCGCTCTCCAGGCAGAACATCTCAACATGCTCGGAGCCCAGACGGCAGGCGTTGCGGGCCACGTCGATAGCCACGTTGCCGCCGCCCACTACGATGGTGCGGCCGAGTAGCGCGTCGATCTTGCCGCTGTTGACCTCGCGCAAGAAGTCGACGGCCACGGTCACGTCCTCGGCATCCTCGCCCGGAATACCGGCAAGGCGGCCGCCCTGGCAGCCGATGGCAACATAAAAGGCCTTAAAACCCTGCTCGCGCAGCTCATCGAGCGTCACATCGCGACCGACCTCCACGCCATAGCGGAACTCGGCACCCATCAGGCGAATGATCTCGACCTCGGCCTCGATAACGTCCTTCTCCAGCTTAAAGCTGGGAATACCGTAGGTGAGCATGCCGCCCGGACGCTCGTTCTTCTCGAACACGACGGGCTTATAGCCCTTCTCGGCCAGATAAAAAGCGCAGGACAGACCGGCCGGGCCGGCACCGATGATGGCGATCTTCTGGTCGAAGCCGCCGGCACGCGTCGGCGTCACCACGGGCGGGACATAGCGGGTCGCGGCGTCCAGATCGCGCTGGGCGATAAACTTCTTGACCTCGTCGATGGCCACGGCGGCGTCCACACGGCCGCGGGTGCAGGCATCCTCACAGCGGCGGTTGCACACACGGCCGCAGATAGCGGGCAGCGGGTTCTCGCGCTTAATGAGTGCTAGGGCCTCGTCATAGCGACCCTGCGCCGCGAGCTTCAAATAACCCTGAACGGCAACATGCGCGGGGCAGGCCGTCTTGCAGGGCGCGGTGCCGGACTTGTGCGTCTCGATGCGGTTGTCATTGCGGTAGTTGGGCGACCACTTGGTGTGGTCCCATTTGGTGGCATCGGGCAGCTCCTGGCGCGGATACTCGGGCACCTGTCCGCCGGCCTTTTTGCTGCAGAGCTTCTGGCCCAGCTTAGCGGCACCGGCCGGGCACACCTCAACGCAGCGACCGCAGGCCACGCACTTGTCCTTCTCGACCTTGGCGACATAGGCCGAGCGCGACAGGTTGGGCGTGTTGAACAGCTGCGAGGTGCGCAGGGCGTAGCACACGTTGACGTTGCAGTTGCAGATGGCGAAGATCTTGTTCTCGCCGTCGATGTTGGTGATCTGGTGCACAAAGCCGTTGTCCTCGGCCTGGCGCAGGATGTCGTAGACCTCGTCGCGGGTCACGTAATGGCCACGATCGGTCTCGACCACGTAGTCGGCCATATCGCCCACGGCGATGCACCAATCGGCCGGGTCGTCGGCGCAGCCCTCACCCATCACGCGACGGCTCGCGCGGCAGCTGCAGGTGCTAGCGGCATACTTACCCTCGTATTTGTCGAGCCAGTGCTCAATATGCTCAATAGGCACCGACGTGCTCGCGGCGTCAATGGCCTTCTCGACCGGAATGACGTGCATGCCGATACCGGCGCCTCCGGGCGGCACCATCGGTGTGGCCTTGGACAGCGGGCCCTTGGATGCCTGTTCAAAGAACTTGGCGTAGACCGGGTGCTCCTCGAGCTGGCTCACGCGCATGTTGAGGAACTCGGCGGAACCCGGCACCAGCATGGGCAGCACCCATTGCTTGGCGCGCTCGGGATTTTCCCAGTTGTACTCGAGCAGGCCCGTGTAGCTCATATCGTCGAGCATCTTCTCGATCTGGGCCTCGGGCATGCCGGTGAGCTTGACCATCTCGGGCAGCGTGTAGGGACGGCGCATCTTCATCTTGCAGAGTACCTCGGCCTGCTCGTCAGTTGCGGCCTCGGCAAACGACCAGTACTCGTAGCCCAGCAGCTCGTCGCGATGCAGCAGACGGTTGGTGCAGTGCTCGCACAGCTTGACGATGGCCTCACGCGGATGCTCCGGCAGCGGCGGCACGAACTCCAAACCGATGTCGGGCTCGGTGTAGCTAATCCCCGGTCCGTTGAGAATCATGGTTGTCCCTTCTCTTGCCGCAGCCCGACGAGGCCGCAGCGCCCCTCTTTTTTTGCAGGCCGGGCATGCCCCCATGCCGTTCACCCGCCATTAGTTGACATTGTGTCAAAAATAGTATTGACGAACTGTCAACAATATTCAAGACTGTTAGGCGAACGGTCAGGCAAAAGAGGATGAAAGGCGGCAAAACATGGGCAGCAACACAGCAGATACCTCTGTGGTCGATGCCGTTCCCGCATCCGATAGCGCGACAAAGCGCCTGACGGGCGACGAACGCCGGCGCGAGATCCTCGATGCCGTGCGCACCGTAAGCTCTGAGCTGGGCGTGTCCCACCTATCGGTATCGGCCGTGACCAAGCGAGCCGGCTGCACGCGTTCATTGTTCTACCACTATTTTGCCGATATGGACGCCGCTGTCACCGCCGTTATGGACGAGGCGATCGACGGTTTTATCTCCGAGCTCGAGCAGTGGAATGCCAACCGCACCGTCGGCGATATCGAGGGCGCGCTCGACACCGTCGCCCCGCTCTTTAAGCGCCTGGTCGCCAGCGGACACGAGCTGCCGAGTACGCTCACCTCAAGCAGCGGCGCACTCTACGGCGGCTTTTTGCACAACGTGGTTCAGCGCGTGGCGCAGTATATCTGCGACACCACCGTGGTGGACTTTGTCGCCCATCATGAGCTACGCATCGACCACGTCTACGAGACGTTCTACACCCTCATCATGGGGTTGTTGATGTATATCCGCACGCACCCCGATGTGCCCGACGAGACGGTCAAGGAAATCATCGCCTCGACGCTCCACATCGAGGGCTATACCGCCAAGTATCCGGAGCGCATGCCCCAGAACTGACGACATTTGGCCAAACTGCCCGCGATCAGAAGAGGGGCCGCGGGCGTGTGAAAGGAGAGCAGCATGCTGTTCGATATTTGGGGTAGCGATACCCTTATCCACTGGGCCGGCTGGGCCATGGTCTTTATTGGTCTCATCGTGCTCAACGAGGTCGGCCGCCGCACCAAGCTGGGCGCGGCAATCATCTTTGGCGTGGCTCCGCTGGCCATGACCATCTACTGCGTCGCCATCGCCATCGGCGTTTCGCAGGGTGCCGAGTGGGCACTCACCAACCCCACCCATGTGTACCAGAACAGCTGGTTCCACTACGCCAAGGTATACGCGGCGCTGGCCGGTTGCTGGGGCTTCATCGCCATTAAGTACCAGTGGGGAAAGATCGGCAAGGCGCATTGGTTCCGCGCATGGCCGTTTGTGATCGTCGCCATCAACATCTTGATCGCCGTCGTGTCCGACTTCGAGAGCGCCTATCACTTCTTTGTCCTGGGCGAATCCACCTGGGTCACCTCCGAAGGTGCTACGCAGCTGGCCGGCTGGAACAACGTGTTCAACGGCATCGCCGGTCTCATCAACATCTTCTGCATGACCGGTTGGTGGAGCGTCTACGCCTCCGAGGACAAGACCGATATGCTGTGGCCCGACATGACCTGGGTCTACATCATCGCCTACGATATCTGGAACTTCTGCTACACCTACAACTGCCTGCCCACCCACTCCTGGTTCTGCGGCTTTGCGCTGCTGCTGGCGCCCACCGTCGCCGCCTTTATCTGGAACAAGGGCGGCTGGATCCAGAACCGCGCCTTTACGCTGGCCATTTGGTGCATGTTTGCCCAGGTGTTCCCGTACTTCCAGGAGGAGTCCATCTTTGTGACCCACTCCACGCTCGACCCCGGCGCCGCTACCGCGGTCTCGATCGCCGCACTGGTCGCCAACGTCGCCGCGATCATCTACATCGCCTACCGCGCAAAGAAGCTCGGCCGCAATCCCTACAAGCAGGATGTCTTTGAGGGCACCAGCGATTGGGAGAAGGCTACTGCTCGCCGCGCCAAGGTTGATTACGCGCACGCCGAGTAACGCGCCTGACGCAAGCACCGCTTGAATGTGAAGCCGCCTGGCCGACTCCGCGCTATGCAACGTATTGCATGCCCCCGGAAAGCGATTTGTCCGCTTTCCGGGGGCTTTTTGTTGTTGCGAGGATGCGGCCGAACGATGCGCTCAGGTTAAATCGGATCTTATATTTCGTATGCGCTTTATATGGCTCCATTTTTGGGTACAGTGTTGAGCCGATATTGCATTGGGGGATATATGAGCGATGAGACGTATGGCCGCGAGGATGCGGCCCAGGATGCGGAAGCATGTGCCGAAGCCCTGGAGAGCCTTGACCGGATCGCGCTAGACGAGCTCTCGTTTAGCGATTCGGCCGTCGACGCGCAGGACGAGGTGCACGAAGACACTGAGGACGAAGGCAGCGACGCCAAAGACGCTCCTGACGAAGCCGAAGAGGACGATAGCGAGGCCGACGACCAGCCCGAATCCGACACGGGCGAGGAAACCGTCTTGCTCGACAGCTTGCCGGCCGAAGATTCGCTGACCCGCGAGCTTCCCGGCCTGGGCTCTGCGCCTGCCGTGGACGAGACCATCGCCATAGGCGATATCCCCCTACCGTCCGTTCCCTCAGCACGCGAGGCCGAGGTTCGCCATCGCAAGATGTCGCCCAAGCGCCGCAATCTGATGGTCGCCGGTGTCGTGGCCGTCGCGCTCGTCGCCGGCGGTGCAGGCTATGCTGCCTGGAACGGATATCAGCAAGAGCAGGCTGCCACTGTCGCCGCCAATGCCCACACGATGATGTCAGTGCAGATTGGCGTGCATGCCGCGGGCCTCGACTGTTCCACTGGCTCCAAGATTCCCGTACAGGTGAGCGGTCAGGATTCTGACGGCTCCTCCGTGAGCGAAACGCTCTATGTTGACGAGCACGGCCGCGGCATCAAACTGCTGCCCGGCGATTACACGCTCTCCATCGCCGCCTCCCCCATCGCGGCCGACGGCACCATCTATACCGTCCCGACCACCAAGACGCAGGTCACCGTTAAGAGCGATGAACAGGATTTAAGTGCCCAAGCTACCTTTAAGTTCAAGGTGCCTTCGGCCGACACGGTGACTGACGACCAGATCGATGCCGCCGCCAAGTATGCCGAGGAGGGCGGTGCGAGCTCCGCCGCGGCTGCCAAAGTGCTCCAGCAGGCAGCAACCGCGCGGCGCGACGCCGCCGTCAATGCCGTGAGCGCGCAAAAGGCACAGGCGTCCCGTGATGCTGACGCTCGCCACAAGGCAACCGACCTCTACCAGCTCGATATTCCCGTCGAGTGGTACGGCAAGGTCGCAACTTGGCAAAACGGAAGCACGCTATGCATCTATCTGGACGACGACACCAATACGCCGCTCGTGACGCTCGTCGCGGTGCGCGAGGGCGAGACCTTTACGCCCGATGACGGCGATACGGTTTTGGGCACGGTCAGCCTGGGCAACGGTTATACCGTCTATGCCAGCGGCCCCGTCTATCCGTACGTGGTGCCCCAGACTATCAACGGGCGCACCCAGAATCCCGTGTCGACCTACCCCATGGACACGGCCATTGAGCTTGTCGAGCTGACGACCGGCAACCGCTATACGTATAGCCAGATCAAGAACGACCTGATTGGCAAAGACGGCAACGCAGACGCCGCCACCAAACTCGAGACCGACTACCTCGCGCAGATCCTGCTGCCGAGTATCAAAGCCCAGGACTAGCCGGCCCGAAGACAGCCGCCCAACGCAGTTGCGGTGAAATAGGGATTGTTTTTGCTGGTCAAACCGCAAAACAGTCCCTATTTCACCGCAACTTATTGGTGGCCTTTTGGGTGGCGCTCAGCGCCACGGATCGGCTTCGAACATTGGCTCGCGCTCGGGGCGGCGATCGCTGTAGGGATCGTAGCCGTCATCGTCCTCGTTCTCGGCGCGGATGTAGGGGTCGCGGGGCTTGGGCGCCGGTTTGGGAGAAGCCTTCGGCGCGGCGGGTGCCGCCTCAGCCACCGGTGCGTTCGTCTTGCTCTCGTCTTTCATCTGCATAGCTCCTTGCCATGTGCTCACGTTCAACACTATCGATTGTCGCACGAAAAGGGCGGCGGACCCAATTGGATCTGCCGCCCTTGGCCTTTAGAGACAACTGGCAGATTTTAAGGCATGGCCCAAAATCTACTCGGCGTCGGGGACCTCGTAGGTGGCCGCCGGCGTGTTGTCGCACACGACGGTAAAGCCGCCGTCCTTGTCGACATCAACCGTCACCTGATCGCCCTCACGCACCGTGCCGTCGATGATAGCGGCAGCGATGGCATCCACGACCTCGCGCTGAACCAGACGCTTGAGCGGACGGGCGCCAAAGACCGGGTCCAGGCCGCCCACGGCGAGCATCTGCTTGGCCGCCGGGGTGATGGCAAGCGTCATGCGCTCCTTGGCCAGACGCGCGCGGACGTCGGCAAGCTGGATGTCGACGATCTTCTCGATCTGCGCCATGCCGAGTGGATGGAACACCACGATATCGTCGATACGGTTGAGAAACTCGGGGCGGAAGGTCTGAGCCATGGCCGCGTCGACCTGATGGCGCATCTCCTCCTCGTCCTTGCCGGAAAGTTCGGCGATAGCCTTGGAGCCCACGTTGGACGTCATGATAATAATCGTGTTCTTGAAGGACACCTGGCGACCCTGACCGTCGGTCAGACGGCCGTCGTCAAGCACCTGTAGCAGCACGTTAAAGACATCTGGATGGGCCTTCTCCATCTCGTCGAGCAAGATCACGGAGTACGGACGACGGCGCACGGCTTCGGTGAGCTGACCGCCCTCGTCGTAGCCCACGTATCCCGGAGGCGCACCGATCAGACGCTGGACGCTGAACTTCTCCATATACTCGGACATGTCGATACGCACGAGCGCGCGCTCGTCATCGAACAGGCACTCGGCAAGCGCCTTTGCGAGCTCGGTCTTGCCCACGCCAGTGGGGCCCAGGAAGAAGAAGCTGCCGATGGGCTTGTCCGGATCGGAGAGGCCCGCACGGCTGCGACGCACGGCCGCGGCGACAGCGGAGACCGCCTCGTCCTGGCCGATGACGCGCTTGTGCAGCTCGCCCTCCAGGCCCTTGAGCTTGTCGAGCTCGCCCTGCATCATCTTGGACACGGGCACACCGGTCCAGGCGCTCACGACCTCGGCGATCTCATCGGAGGTCACCTGTTCGTTGAGGCCCTCGCCGTCCTGCTGCTTTTGTGCCTCGAGCGCAGCCTCGGAATCCTGAATCTGCTGTTGCAGACCCGGAATCACGGAGTAGCGCAGCTCGGACGCACGACCCAAATCGCCGTTGCGCGTCGCACGCTCCTCTTCGCTCTTGGCCTCATCGAGCTGGCCCTTGAGCTCCTGCACGTGGTCGATGGCGTTCTTCTGGTTGAGCCAGCCGGCCTTTTGCACGTTGAGCTTTTCCTGAACCTCGGCAATCTCCTGGCGCAAGGCCTCCAGACGCTCCTTGGAAGCGTCGTCGGTCTCCTTCATGAGTGCCTGCTCCTCGATCTGCAGCTGGGTGAGTTGACGTGTGATGGCGTCGATCTCGACCGGCATGCTGTCGAGCTCCATGCGCAGGCGGCTTGCCGCCTCATCGACCAGGTCGATGGCCTTGTCGGGCAGGAAACGGTCGGCGATGTAGCGATCGGAGAGGTCGGCAGCTGCCACGAGCGCGCTATCGGTGATATGCACACCGTGGAAGATCTCGTACTTCTCCTTCAGACCACGCAGGATCGAAATGGTGTCCTCGACGGTAGGCTCGCTCACCATAACGGTCTGGAAACGACGGGCGAGCGCCGCGTCCTTCTCGATGTACTTGCGGTATTCGTCGAGCGTGGTCGCGCCGATCGCGTGCAGGTCGCCACGGGCGAGCGCCGGCTTGAGGATGTTGCCGGCGTCCATGGAGCCCTCGGTGGCACCCGCGCCCACGATGGTGTGGAGCTCATCGATGAACAGGATGACCTTGCCTTCCGATTTTTGCACTTCCTTGAGCACGGCCTTCAAGCGGTCCTCGAACTCACCACGGTACTTGGCGCCGGCGACCAGCGCGCTCATGTCGAGCTCGATGAGGTCGCGGTCGCGCAGGGTGCTCGGCACGTCGCCGGCCACGATACGCTGGGCGATGCCCTCGACGATGGCAGTTTTACCCACGCCCGGCTCGCCGATGAGCACGGGGTTGTTCTTGGTGCGACGGGACAGGACCTGGATGGTACGACGAATCTCGTCGGTACGGCCGATGACAGGGTCGAGCTTGCCGGCGCGGGCAAGATCGCAGATGTTGCGTCCGTACTGCTCCAGCGCCTCAAACTGGGTCTTGTCCTCGGCAGACGTCACGCGGTCATCGCCACGCAGCTCCTCGTAGACCTGCTCGATGCGCTCCTTGGTGACGCCTGCGTCGCGCAGAACGCGGCCCGCCTCGCCCTTGTCCTCGGCAAGTGCCATCAGCAGATGCTCGGTCACCACAAAGCTGTCGCCCATCTTGGTGGCCTTTTTCTCGGCCTTCTCGATGACGCGGACAAGCTCATTGGAAAGACCCATCTGCTGACCCTCGCCGGAAACCTTGGGCGCGTGGTCGATGGCATCCTGTGTGGAACGTGCGAGCTGAGCTGGGTCGGCACCGATGCGCTCGATAATCACGGAGATATTGCGCTCGCCGGCACCGAGCAGGGCAGACAGCAGGTGGATCGGCTCCACCGCGCCGGCCTGCGCATCGGCAGCCGTGCTCATGGCGGTCTGCAGCGCCTCGCGCGACGTCATTGCTAGCTTATCGATTCTCATGGAATCACCTCTCTTGGGGCGGCCGCCCTACGGGGCGGCTTCACGTTGTTCGAGAAGTATTGTTGCCAGCTTTGCGCGATCTTATACATAAATCTAAGTCTCTATATATAAGATTTTCTGAGTGATTGAAAGATAGGGAGCAGGTGCGCTCACCCGCTACGGCCTCGTCCCCTTACTATCTCAATCTGTAACATCTAGCGGCTGTTTATGGCTCTAGATGTTACAGATCGAGACAGACCGAAAACCACCACAAAGAGGGCAGGCACCTTTGTGGTGGTCGAGGTCTCTACTCCTTCGCCGAACCCGTGCTTCCCGATTCGCCGCTCCAGGGCATCTCATCCTCGAAGAGCCATATACGGGCAGACCCACTATCGCGTGCAGTCTGCGGGTCGGGCAAGCAGGTCTGTTCATAGGCATCTTGGATACACTGACCCATAAAATCGTTGAGCTCGGCCTGGTCGCCCTCCATGACATAGGCTGCATCGCCGGCCATGATGTAAATACCCGGACCCTCATTGCCCTCGTAACCCGGATCGTACGAGACATCACATAACTTTGCGCCGTTTGCAGTGTCCAGCTCGATGGAAGAGTGGCATCCGCCAACCATGTCGTTCGCTTTTGCCCGATAGGACGCATATCCGTACCAACGCTTAAATGTTTTGCCCTTGAGTAGCTCGGACGCCCTATCGATCAGGCTTGTATCCGTGGTATAGCGCATGGCCCCAAGCTGAATACTCGGATAATTGCTAATACCCAGCACAGCCGGCTGCTCATCAAAATCAACGGTAATGGTCTCGGGCTTGTCGTCGCCGGTCAGAAGTTCGACAGATTGAGCCACAGGCTTGACCAACGGCTCCGTCACCGCAGCAGGTAGAAATGCCATACCGACAGCGCCCGCGCCAACCACAGCGATCGCAAGCGCCAAGACAATCAATCCAATACGGGCAGAACGGCTCACGGCAAAACACCCCACAATGCAAACCTTCGCCACCTGCACTAATGATACCGCCAGCTAACACTATTACCAAAAGAAGCCGCGCGCTCCTCACCACCACAAAGGGGACAGGCACCTTTG